>NZ_JBFBBY010000202.1:0-12307 GCF_040682875.1 Amycolatopsis sp. NPDC051071
CGGGGGGGGGGGGGGGGGGGGGCGGGCGGCCGCGAGCCGCAACGCCAATCCCGCCTGGGGTCTCGCCGATCTCGAGGACCGGCTGGCGGACGAGGCCGTCCGGTTACGGGAACGCGACGACGGCGAACGCGGTGTCGAGGTCGCTTTCCACCTCTCCTACCGGCAGCTGCCCGCCGAGCAGCGGCGCCTGTTCGGGTTGGTGGTGCTGCATCCCGCGGCCGAGTTCGAGCTGTCCGCGGTCGCCGCGCTCGCCGGGGCCGAGCCGAGGGACACCGAACGCGCGCTGGGCCGGTTGTGCGAGGCGAGCCTGCTCGAAGAACGTGTCCGAGGTCGATACCGGATCCATGACCTGCTCAAGACGTTCGCTTCGGAGACCGCGCTGGCAGCGGTCTCCGAGGAAGACCAGCGGGCCGCGCTCGGACGGCTGCTCGAAGCCGCGCTGGGCGCCGTCGCGGCGGTCGACCTCTTTCTCGCCCCCCACCGTTACCGGCCCGCGCTGGCCGTTCCTTCCCCGTCGCTCGACGGTGAACGGTTCAGTGACCAGGCCGAGGCACTGCGGTGGATCATCGAGGAGGCGGAGACGCTCGCCGCGCTGGTGGGCGTCGCCCTCGACCACGGATTCCACGAGCAATGCTGGCAACTGGCGTATCTGCTGCGCAGCTTCTATTTCCTCGACAAGAGGTGGGACACCTGGATCTCGACCCACCGGCTCGCCGTCGACGCGGCACGCGACGGCCACAACGCCTGGGCCGAAGCGGTCACTCACAACAATCTCGGCGTCGCGCTCATCGACCGCGGTGACCGCGACCAGGCCGCCACCCATTTTCGCACCGCGCTCGACATCTTCCGTGAGCTCGACGACGGCCACGGCACGGCCACGACGCGCGCCCATCTCGCCTGGGTCAGTCACTACCGGGGCCGCCACCACACCGCGCTCAATGACTTCTCGGCGGCGCTGTCCTTCTATCGGGAACACGGGTCCAGGCGGAACGAGGCCATTACCCTTCGAGGGATTTCCCTGGTCGAAACCGCGCTCCGGCGGTACGGCGAAGCGACTGACCATGCCATCGCGGCGGTGGAGATCTTCGATGAACTAAGCCTCGATCTCGACGCCGCCATGGCGGCGAACACCCTTGCCTGGGCCTGCTACCGGGCCGGTCGTCATCAAGACGCGGCAAGTCATTACACGGACGCCCTTTCCCGTGCCCAACGGTGTGGCAGCAGTTACGAGACGAGCCGGGCGGTGACCGGACTCGGCAACGTCCACGCCGCCCTCGGTGAAGGGGCGAGTGCCGAACAGGAATGGCACCGGGCCCGGCGAGTGCATCCGCGACTTGTCTCGAATGACGTGGGCGAGGTCCGGGCGCGGGAGGAATTCCGGCGGGGAACGGGAATCGACCAGCGGGCTACTTGACGGCGAGTTCGCCCAGTTCCGACCAGCCGTGAAGATCATGACCCCCCCTCTTTCCCGCTCAGGGGAACCGGAATCACGATACCCGGGCGTTCAGCCCGCGGTGGCCGCGCGATAGTCCCTCGGCGAGGTGCCGAGCAGCCGGGTGAACACGGTGGAGAACGCCGCCGGGCTTTCGTAGCCGAGAGAGGCGGCGATCGCGGCGATGGGGCGGCCGTCGGACAGCAGCGACAGTGAGTGCAGGACGCAGGCCCGTTGCCGCCAGCGGGCGAAACTCAACCCGGTTTCGGCGGTGAAGAGCCGGTTCAGTGTCCGTTCGCTCACGTGCAGCCGGGAAGCCCAGTGCCCGACCGGATCGTGGATGTCCGGATCGTCCAAAAAGGACTCGCAGAGCGCACGCAGCCGTTCGTGTTTCGGCAGCGGCAGGTCGAGCCGGATCGGGGCGGAGCGGCGGATCTCGTGCAGGATCAGGCCGATGACCGCGGAGTCACGACCGCGTGGGGAGTACAACGGCGGGAGGTCGACGGCCGTGTGCAGAAGCTCCCGGAGCAGCGGGGAGACCTCGACGACCTGGCAGCGCCGCGGGAACCACGGCACCGCCTTCCGCTCGATGTAGAGGCTTCGGGTGCTCACACTCGTCGTGAAGACCTGATGGCCGGTTTCCGGTGGGACGAGCACCGCGCGCCGGGTCGGGATGGTCCAGGTGCCGTCGGCCGTCTCGACCCGCATCGACCCCGTCGCGCTGTAGAGGAACTGTGCCCGCCGGTGCCGGTGCGGGGGAATCCGGTGCCCGGGCGGGTAGTCGGTGCGGATCGCCACCACGGCGCGATCGAGGTGGTCGACCTCGTCGATGGGAATGTCACGCACGTCACCGAGATTACCCGCGCTGTCCGTTACGCGAAAGAAAGTGTCGTCCTTTCGAATGCCCGCCGCGCCGGGAGCGCCTACCGTGCGAGCTGTGCTGATCGAGATCGCGGTGCTCTTCGGCTTCGGCTGCCTGAGCGGTGTCACCACTGTCGGATTCGGATTCGGCGGCGGGTTCATCACCGTGCCCGTCGTCTACGCCTTCGCGCTCGCCGATCCGGCGCATGGCCTCGGCGCGATGCACATGGCGGTGGCCACTTCGACGGCGGTGATGGTGGTGAACGCCGGAAGCGCGACCTTCGCGCAACTGCGGGCGGGACGGCTGCGCCGGGACTACCTCTGGCCGCTCATCGCGTTCATCGGCCTGGGTGCCGTCCTCGGCTCACTTGCCGCCACCGTGGCCGACGAAAGCCTCCTTCGCTGGCTTTTCGTCGCCTACCTCGCGCTGACCATCGGCGACAGCGTCGTCCGGAAAGGGTTCGTGAGCACGGAACCCGACGTCCTGCCGCGGGCACTCGGCGGTGTCACCACCACCGCGGGCGGGACGGGGATCGGTGCCGTGGCGAGCTTTCTCGGCGTCGGGGGCAGCGTGCTCACTGTGCCCCTGCTGCGGCGCAAGGGTTTGCCGATGGCGGAGGCGACCGCGCTGGCGAACCCGCTGAGCCTGCCGGTGGCGGCGATCGGCACCGCCGTCTACGCCTTCGCGGCGCCGGGTACGCCGGGTGCCGCCCATCTCGGTTACATCGACCTGGTGGCCGCGGGCGCGCTGCTGTGCGGGTCGCTGCCCGCCATCGCCGTGACGCGGCGCGTCGTCGGGCGGATCCCGGACCGCGCGCACGCGATCGCGTACCTCGCCCTGCTCGGCGCCGCCCTGATCGCCATCGTCGTGCGCTGACGAAGGAGGGCAAGACCCTCACCGGCGGCACCATGTCGCGGAGATACCGGGATTGCCGGGCGGGACACCCCAGAGCCCCTTTCCGCGAACCAGCACGCCACCGCCGACAGTGATCCGATGAGTGCGGACCAACCCAGGGGAAAGTCAAGTCTTGACAAGGGCATACGCCTACTGGCAAGCGGCAGGCCCAATGGGTACGCACAGTAAAGATCGGATGAATCTCTGTACCTCCGCGCTCTTTTGCGCCAAGATCCTCCGCATGAAGCTGAGATCGATCACCAAACGCATGTTCGTTCTCGGGCTGCTGACGGTTCTCGGGACCACCGGGATGACGTCCGCGGCCACGGCCGAACCCGCCCCCGCAGCCACGGACGTGAACGCGACCGGGTTGCCGCGGGGTGGCTGGGAACCGGTCGGCCCCAACAGCATCGGCGGGCTGCTGGCCACTTCACCCGCCGGGCTCGCGATGATGCAGCCGAGCCCGCCGGTCTTGTGGCTCTCCGGCGATCGCGGCGCCTCGTGGACCGCGCGGCGCGGGTTGCCGGACTACACCGCCATCCAAGGCTTCTTCGCGGATCCCGTGAACCCGGACCGGATGCTCGCGGTGGGCAACAAACCCGCCGGCATCCAGGGCGAGTGGAACGGCATGCTGCTCAGGACCACCGACCGCGGCCAGACCTGGGAAACCCTGCGCGACTGGTATCCCGACGGCGCCTTCGGCCTGGCCACGGACCCGGCCGGCCGCGTTGTCGTGGTGCAGAACCTCGATTCGCTGAGCGTCAGCACCGACGGCGGCGAGAACTGGAACGACGTACCGCGGACCTGGCCGCGGGAGGGGAACGCCGCCCCGGTCGGCGGGCTCAAGCTCACCCTGGTCGGTGACGACGCCTACTTCACGACGGTCCTTCCGGAGTACGCGCTGTGGGTCGTCCGTGGGGTCAGCGGCAAGGAGCCGAAGGCCGAACTCGTCTACCGGGCCCATGGCGAGATCGGACAGGTCGCCTCGGACGGCAAACGCTTCGTGGTCACGGTCGGCCCCGAACTGCACGGCTCCACCGACGGCGGCCGTACCTGGACGGTGCTGCGCCGCGATCCCGGCGGTCAGCCCCTGCGTGAACCGCACTTCGTCGGAGGACGCCTGTACGTCGCGACGTATAACGACATAGACGTCAGCGCGGACGGCGGCCGCACCTGGACCCGCAAACCGGTGCCCGCGGCGGGCGAGGGCGTCAGCGACATGCTGGAACTCCCGGCCGGACAGGGCAAACCCGCCACCACGCTGATCTCGTCGGTGTACCGGGGCGTCTACGCCGACGGCGGCAAGAGCGGCTACCAGCAGCTCGGCGTGCCCGGCGAGTCCATCCGCGACCTCGTGACGACCGGGAACCTGCTGCGCGAGAACGTCGTCGCGGCCGGTGTCCAGGAGATCTACAACACCCCGCTCCCGCGTGGCAAGGTCACCGCGGCGACCAGGGACTGGCAGTCGCATCCCACCGACCGGCTGCACGAAGACGCACGGCTGTCCGTCTCGCCGAGCCGTCCGGACGTCGTCTGGCAGGTCACCCGGAACGGGTTCGCGCTCGACGTCCTGCGCAGCGGCGACGGCGGCCGTAGCTGGCAGCTGGTGAAGAAGTCGATGGAAGGCCTCCCGAGGACGATCCTGGCCCATCCGGCCGACCCGGACCGGCTCCTGGTCTCCGCCTTCGCTCCCAGCGGCTATGTGCTCTACCGCAGTGGCGATGCCGGTAAGACCTGGGAAAAGCTCACGCCCGGCAACGGCTTCATCGCGCTCGCCGGTGACCCGTGGAACGCGAACCGTGTCTGGGGCGGCGATTCCGACGGCCTCTCCCGGTCCGACGACGGTGGCAAGACGTGGACCCGCGTTTCGGAGGAACCGGTCAGCTCGATCTCGGTGAGCCACTGGGGCCGCGTGCTGGCAGGTGGCGCCGGGCTGCTGCTCAGCGAGGACAACGGCCGCTCGTTCCGCCGGGTCCGCGACGGCGAGGAGCCGCGTGAGATCAGCCGGATCCTGCCGCATCCGTTCGACTTCCGGGTGTGGTTCGCGAGCAGTGCGACCGGGAACGGCGTGCTGCGCAGCACGGACTTCGGCCGCACCTGGGCACCGCTGCCCGGCGCGCTGCCCGACAGCCGGGTGCTGTCGCTGGCGATCAGCGCGGACGGCCGGTATCTGTTCGCGGGTACCGCGCAGTCCGGCGCGTACCGACTGACGCTGTACTGAGCCCGAGACGCTTCGTGGCCGGGCGGAAGTTCCGGCCACGAAGCGTTTACTCGGTCCCTCGCCGATGTCAGAGTCAGGTCATGGCCTTCGACGTCGCCGCCCTCCGAACCCACTTTCCCTCCCTCGCGAGCAGAACCGCCTTCTTCGACGGACCGGCCGGGACGCAGACTCCCCGTCCCGTCGCCGAGGCCGTCGCCGCGACGATGACCGGTCCGCTGTCCAACCGCGGTCAGGTCAGCCCGTCGGAACTCAACGCCGAGAAAGCGGTCACGGGTTTCCGTACCGCTTATGCCGACTTCCTCAACGTGCCGGTGGAAGGTGTCGTCCACGGCCGCAGCGCCACTCAGCTGACGTACGACTTTTCCCGGCATCTGGCGAAAACCTGGACCAAGGGTGACGAGATCGTCGTCAGCAGGCTGGATCACGACGCCAACGTCCGCCCGTGGGTCCAGGCAGCGGAACGGGCCGGGGCGACCGTCCGCTGGATCGGCATCGACGCGGAAACCACCGACCTCGACCTCGATTTCGTCACCTTCACCGAACGGACGCGGCTGGTCGCGGTCACGGCGGCCTCGAACGTCCTCGGCACCAAGCCGCCGATCCGGCGGATCGCGCAGCTGGCCCATGAAGCCGGGGCGCTGCTGTTCGTCGACGGCGTGCACTACGCCGCGCACGATCTGGTGGACGTCCCCGCGCTGGGCGCGGATTTCTTCGTCTGCTCGCCGTACAAATTCCTCGGCCCGCACTGCGGGGTGCTCGGCGCGTCGCCCGCACTCCTCGAAACCCTCGACCCGGACAAACTCGTGCCGTCACCCGATACCGTGCCCGAGCGCTTCGAATTCGGGACCCTGCCGTACGAAACGCTCGCGGGCGCGACCGCCGCCGTCGATTTCCTCGCCGCGATCGACCCGGGAACCGCCGGATCGCGGCGGGACCAGCTGACGAACTCGCTGAAGTCCTTGCACGACCACGAAAGCACGTTGCGCGCCAGGTTGGAAGGGGGCCTGGACGGGATCACCGTCCACGGCAAGGCCGAAGACCGCACCCCGACCCTCTTGATGAGCCTGGGTGGCCGCGAGCGTGAGGCTCAGCTGCACCTGGCTTCGCGAAACATCGTCGCGCCGGCGGGCTCCTTCTACGCCTACGAGGTCTTCGCCGCCCTGAAGCTGGACGACCCCGCGCTGCGGGCCGGGCTCGCGCCCTACACGGACGCCGAGGACGTCGACAGGTTGCTGGACGGGCTGTCGTCGTTCCTGCGGCCGTAATACCTTCAGCTGACCGTCCAAGGTGGACACCCGGTCTTTGGGGCCGGTCACAATCCCGGTCCACCCGATCTTGTGATCGACCCCATGGACGTACGGTAACCGAACCGACACTCTGGGAGGGGAACGTCGCGGGCAACGGGGCCCGGGCGGAACGGGACGGGTGACCACCATGGGTGCACTTCGCACGCGGACACTGCTCTCCGGGATGGTCGCGCTCGCGACCGTGGGCGTCACGCCCGCCGCGTCGGCCACGACGGAGATCGCGGACGAGTGGGGCAAACCGGGTCCCTACGCGGTGACCGTCGAGGCGCTCGACGGCACGCATACGGTGTACCGGCCGTCACGACTGGAGCGGCATCCGGTGATCCTGTGGGGCAACGGCACCGGCGCGAACCCGAAGACCTACGACGGCCTGCTGCGGCACCTGGCCTCCCACGGTTTCGTCGTCGCCGCGGCCGACACACCGAACGCGGGCTCCGGCACGGAGATGCTGGCCGGTGCCACGACCCTGATCGCCGAGAACTCCCGCCCCGGCAGCCGCTACCAAGGGAAGATCGACACCGCGCACATCGGCGCGACCGGCCACTCCCAGGGCGGCGGCGGGGCGATCGCCGCCGGCGCGGATTCCCGCGTCACCACCACGATCCCGATCGAGCCGGGGCCGCAAGGCCTTGCCTCGGCGCTGAAGGGCCCTTCGTTCTTCCTCGGCGGCCAGTTCGACACCATCGTCATCCCGGCTCTGCTGGTGATCCCGCGGTACCGCGCCGCCGAGCAGATCCCCGCGATCTACGGCGAACTCGGCAACGCGACCCATTTCACGCCGGTGGGTGACGGCGGTGGATTCCGGGGCGCGATCACGGCGTGGTTCCGGTTCTGGCTCTCCGGTGACGAACGCGCCCGTGCGGTGTTCTTCGGCGCTTCCTGCGGATTGTGCCGGGACGGGGCGTGGTCCGACGTCCAGCGCAACGCGAAGGCACTGGCCGTCCCCGGGGCTTGAGCGCCGGTTCTTGTCGGTGGGTGGGGTTAGGGTCTGCCGCAGCAGGCTGACCTGAAAGGACATTCCGTCATGACCACACTCGACAACCGGCCGAACACCGCGCTCCTGGTCGTCGACGTCCAGAACGGCGTCGTCGACGATGGATACGAGCGCGAAGCCGTGATCGCGAACATCGGCGGTCTCGTCGGCAGGGCGCGCCGGGAAGGCGTCCCCGTCGTCTGGGTGCAGCATTCCGACGAGGGACTCGTGCGGGGGAGCGAGGAGTGGCGCATCGTCGGCGAGCTGACCCGGGACGACGCCGAGCCGCTCGTCGAAAAGTCCTACGGAGATTCCTTCGAGGACACCGATCTGGAGAAGGTGCTGGCCGAACGCGGTGTCGGGCGGCTCGTGGTCGTCGGCGCGGAGACCGACGCCTGTATCCGTTCGACACTGCACGGCGCCCTGGTCCGCGGCTACGACGCGACGCTGGTCGGCGACGCGCATACGACCGGGGACAAGTCGGCGTGGGGAGCGCCGCCGCCGGAGCAGGTCATCGCGCATACGAATCTGTACTGGCGGTATCAGGCGGCGCCGGGCAGGAAGGGAGGGACGGTCGAGACCGAGAAGGTCGACTTCGGCGGCTGAGCCGTCTCACAGCGGGCCCGACCATCGCGCGAGCAACAGGACGGCGTCGCCGCTGAACGTGTTGCCGCAATGGGACTTCGCCGCCTGAAGCACGCGACGGGCGGTTTCGGGCAGCACCTGTCCGCGGTTCTGGTCCACGCAGTCGGCGAACGCGAACCGTTCGCCCCCGGCGGCGCGTGCACCGGAAAGGCCTTCGGTGTGCAGGACCAGGAGATCACCGGGCCGCAGCCAGGTGGTCGCGATCCGCGCGGGCGAGCCTTCGCCGAACGGCGGGCGGCACCCCTCGTCCATTATGGACGGTCCGTGACCGCCACCGAGTACGAGTGGCGGTTCCCGGCCCGCTTCGAGGCAGCGGAGCCCGCCGTCGGCGAGATTCAGTTCGGCCAGCGTGCCGCGGACGGGGACAGCGTCACCGAAACGCGCCGAAAGCGCTTTGTCGACGGCGGCTTCCTGGCCACGCAGGCCCAGGCCTTCGCGGCGGGCGGACCGATAGGCCGCCAGTGCCGTCGAGACAGCCAGGCTCGCCGACCCCGTGTCGCGTCCGGCGTCGAAGATCGCCAGCCACGCCGTCGATTCGGAGAGGGCGTAGTCGAAGGCGGCGCCGCGGACGTCGTAGGCGGGTTCGAGACCGCCGGCGACCACGACGGTCCGCGTCGCCGCGGTCAGCGGCGGCAGGTTCTGCCAGAGCAGCTCCGCGGCCGGGCCGCGCCGGTGACGGCGCCGGACCACGTCGAGCCCGTCGCCGTATCGCGTGGCGCTGGCGATCAGCTGGCCGGACAGCGTCGCCAGCCAGCGGCACTGGTCGCGCAGGGCCGGATCGCGGAGGTCGGCTTCGCTGCCGGGCACGAGCTCGAGGACACCCAGCCGCTCGTCGCCGTTCAGCAGCGTCATCCACAGCCGAGGTTCGTCCTGTTCCTCGGTGAGCACGCTGCCGGAGTGCTGATAGGCCGAACCCGCCGTGGTGATATCGATGGCCAGCGGCACCCGTTCGGCCGCTTCTTCGGTCAGGAAGGGCATCAGGAGCCGCTGGTTGTCGTCGGCGAGATAGACCGTCACGTCGAGGCCGAGTGCCCGGCTCGCCGCGGCGATCACCGCGGGCAGCCGCTCCGGCGGCGCGCGGCGTGCTCCGGCGAGCAGCCCCACCAACGCGGCCAGTGGCCCGCGAGGCACGGTGTCCTCGCCGGTCACGGTGCTGTACGGCGCGCGGCGGGTGCCGGTGACCTCGTCGAGCCGTTCGTTGACCGCGTGCGCGACCATGTCCCGCTGGATCCTGGGCAGTGTCGTCAAGCCCTGCAGGAAGGCGTCCAGTTCGAGTTCGCCGACGTCACCACCGAGGGCGAAGTATCTCAGCCAAAGCTGTTTCAGAGTGAGTCCTGTCCGCGCGAAGCACGCAGCGACAATCCGGCGCTGCTCCTCAGCGGGAAGCGACGTCATGGCGATCACCCCCGGGATCTCGGCACCTTCTGAAGGGGTACCAACCCGGCGGCCGGGTGAAACATGACCCGGCCGCCGAGGAGATGGTCCCCGCTCAGAACAGGAAAGCCCGCGAACCAGGCTTCGTAGCCGACCCCGCCGGGAATCCGGCACGAGACGCGGGTCCTGATGTAGAGGGACGCGCGGTCGAGCGGGCGCACAGGACGTACGAGGTGAAGGGCTGGATCAGCACCAGCGGGATCCGGCCCGGCGAGGACAGTGCGAACCGAAGAGGGCCCCGGTGCTGGTGCTGAAGAGCGCCACCACTTTCCACTGCGTCTCGATCAGCTGAAGGATCTCCGCGCGCGACGCGGCTCTCCCCTTCGTCTCGGCCTGCTCAGACAGTCGCGGCGGTCTCGGCGGCGCTACGCGGGCTTCGGGGACGACACCGTTTCGAGACGCGGAACGTGGGCCGCGGTGGGTGAGGCGATCCCATTCGGCTAAGGTCGGCTTCCGAAAGCGGTTCTGAGCGTTGAGAAGTTAGCGCCGATCCGCCGGTAACCGGGTTGGTTGCGGCGGTTGATGGTGCGCGCTCGGCGCCGGTTCCCGCCGGTGACTCCCGTGGTGCATCACGCCGATGTGCAGGAGTGGGAGAGGCGGGCCTTGGCTGATGAAAGCGACTGGCAGCAGGAGAAGAGCCGATTCGTCGAAGGTATCGGCGACGGCGATCTGCCAGTGACCTCCGAGAGTGGCGCCCGGCTTGCCGCCGGGCCATTGGTTACCCAGTTCGTATCTCTGACCAGGGCTTTACTGGATTCAGGCTCGGTCGCGGCGGTGCTTGAACGGGTTGTCTTCGCGACCCGTGACCTGGTGCCGGGGGCGGATCTGGTCAGCGTCACCTTGCTCGATCCCGACGGCGGATTCCATACGCCGGTGCGGACCGGCGAGATCGCCAACGAACTGGACCGGCTTCAATACCAGTACGGCGAAGGTGCTTGTGTCGAAGCGGCACGGCCTTCGGGGCCGGCGGCCGCTTTCAGCGACAACCTCGCCGAAGACACCCGCTGGCCACGTTTCGGGCCGGCCGCCGCGACGCTCGGTTTTCACTCGCTGGTGTCGACGGCTTTGCTGCCGGACGCGTCGAGTTCGCAGCTTTCGGGCGCGCTGAACGTCTATTCACGGCTTCCGCACGGCATCGCGCGTGCAGACCGGGACGTGTTGCTGCTGCTGGCGACACACGCGTCGCTGGCACTCGCGACGACGCACGCCGTCACCCGTGGCCAGCTCCAGGAAGAACAGCTCCAGCAGGCGCTGGACAGCCGCGACGCGATCGGGCAGGCCAAGGGCATCTTGATGGCGCGGCGCGGGATCGACGCGGCCGAGGCGTTCGAGGTACTGCGGCACACCTCACAGAACATGAACGTCAAACTCCGGGAACTGGCGGAGATGCTGTCCAAACGCCATACGGAACTGCATCTGCCCGACTGAGTCCGGCAAGCCAGTACGATCGTGATCATGGGATCCGGCGAACTGGAGTTGACGCGGACGTATCAGTGGCGTGGTCGTTCGGTGGCGTGGGAACGCCTCGGCGAAGGCGCCCCGGTCGTGTTCTGCCACGGGACACCGTGGTCGGCACAACTGTGGGCGCCTTTCGCGCGGGCGCTCAGCCGCGAGTTCACCGTCCACATCTGGGACATGCCGGGGTACGGACGGTCGTCGAAGGATCCCGCCCACGCCGTCGATCTCGGGACACAGGGCGAGCTTTTCGCCGATCTGCTCGGGCATTGGGGGCTCACGTCCCCGCATGTGATCGCCCATGACTACGGCGGCGCCGTTTCCCTGCGCGCGAAACTGCTGCACGGCGCCGAATACGCGTCGCTCGCGCTGGTGGACGTCGTCGCACTGCGGCCGTGGGGTTCGGAGTTCTTCCGGCTCGTCGCGGAGAACTCCGAGGTCTTCCAAGCGCAGCCGCCGACGGTGCATCGAGGTGCGCTGGAGTCCTACATCGGGACGGCCTCCCATCAGGGTCTCACCGACGCTCAGCTGGCCACGCTGACCGCTCCTTGGCTGGACGCGGAGGGGCAACGCGCCTTCTACCGGCAGATCGCCGAGGCGGACGTCCGTTACACCGACGAGATCCAGGACCGCTATCCCGAACTCGCGTTGCCGGTGAAGGTGATCTGGGGCGCGGACGACACCTGGATCCCGGTCGATCGCGCGGAACGGCTCGCCGCCGCCATTCCCGGTGCGATTCTGGACGTCATCGACGGCGCCGGGCATCTTATCCAGTACGACGCGCCGGTCGAACTGGCCTTTTCCCTCCATCGCTGGCTCACCGCGGAAGTGGGCCGGTGGGGACCCGCCGGAAGCTGACGTCACAACGCCGAGAGTGATTTGGGTCGTTCTGGCGAAGGGTGTTTTAGGTACCTACGGCGGGTGAGCCGGGTAGTGGCCGGTCCTTGAGGGACTCCTTGAGCACCTCCAGTCACCACGGCGGCGCGTGAAGGACCCCATCCCTCGGCTCAGCCGAAGAAACTCGACCTTCACACCTTCCCCAGTACAGGAAGGCCCCCTTCCTTGCGCCTAGCGCAAGGAAGGG
>NZ_JBFBBY010000203.1:0-12292 GCF_040682875.1 Amycolatopsis sp. NPDC051071
CGCAAGGAAGGGGGCCTTCATGTACTGGGGAAGGTGTGAAGGTCGAGTTTCTGCGGCTGAGCCGAGGGAAGGGGTCCTTCACGCGCCGCCGTGGTGACTGGTGGTGCTGCTGGGGCTCGTTATGGGCCTTCCGGGACGAGCGAGGGGAACCTTGCGGAACTCTAGCTCCCTCAAGGAGTCCTTCAAGGACCGGCCGCTACCCGGCCCACCCGCCATAGGTACCTAAAACACCCTTCGCTAGAACGACCCAAAATACTCATGACCACGACCTCCACCCTGGGGATGACCTACGCCGGACGGACGCGCGAAAGTCACGCGCCCGGCTAGGTTCGCCGTATGAAACCGCCGGCCGCGCTTCCCTCACGGGTATCGCACCTTCTCGACGTGCTTCTCGCGCTGGTGCTGGTGGTGGCCGTCGGCGGGAACCTGGCCGCGGGGACGTGGACGTTCAACGTCGCCATCCCGGTCTGGCTGGCCTGGGCCGCGATCGCCACCTGCGCGGCCGCGATCATGCTGCGACGGCAGCAGCCGGTGGCGGCCTTCTGCCTCGCGCTGGTCACGATGGTCCCCGCCTCGCTCGCGGGCGGCGGCCTCGGCCCGGCCACCGCGCTGGCCACCGCGACCGCGCTCTACACCGTGGCGATGGACTACCCGCGGTCCCGCTCGCTGATCGCGATGGGCGCCGGCCTGGTCGTCGTCGTGTTCCTGGAGCTTCTGCACGTCGGGCCCAACACCCTCGCCTCGACCGCGTTCGCCGGTGGCGGGATGGCCGGTTCGTGGGCGCTGGGCTGGACGGCGCGCCAACGGCAGGCGAACCTCACCCAGCTCTCCGAGGCACAGGCCGATCAGGCGGTTTCCGACGAACGGCTGCGCATCGCGCGCGAAATGCACGACGTCGTCGCCCACAGCATGAGCCTGATCGCGGTGAAGGCGGCGGTGGGCAACCACGTCGCCCGCGAACAACCGGAAGAAGCACGTGAAGCGTTGCGGGTCATCGAACTCACCAGCCGCGAGACGCTCGTCGAACTCCGGCGGATGCTCGGCGTCCTCCGTTCCGGTGATGGCACGCCGGAAGCGGCACTCGGCCCCGCACCGAAACTCGCCGAGCTGCGCACGCTCGCCGAACGCGCCGGACAGGCCGGGGTACGCGTCGAGCTGACCGGCGAGGAGCTGGACGACCTGCCCGAGGGTGTCGCCCTTTCGGTGTACCGCATCACGCAGGAAGCGGTCACCAACGTCGTGAAACACGCGGGGCCGTCGACCTGCCGGGTCGCCATCACCGAGGGCCAGGGTGAGATCAGCGTCGAGATCGTCGACGACGGACGCGGCGAAGGCACTGTCGCGACCATCGGCGGACATGGCTTGATCGGCATGCGGGAACGGGTCGCCGTCTACGGTGGGGACTTCGAAGCGGGCCCGCTGCCCGCCGGGGGATTCCGGGTGTACGCGCGGCTGCCGTACGCCGTCAAGGAAGCAGGGACACGATGATTCGCGTACTGATCGCCGACGACCAGGCGTTGCTGCGCGGCAGTTTCCGCGTACTCGTCGACAGCGCGCCCGACCTCGAAGTCGTCGGCGAGGCGGGCGACGGCGTGGAAGCGGCGGAACTGGCCGAGAAGGAACGCCCCGACGTCGTGCTGATGGACGTCCGCATGCCGGAGCTGGACGGGATCGAGGCGACCCGGCGGATCTGCGCGTCGGCCACCACCGAAGGCGTCCACGTACTGATGCTGACGACCTTCGACCTCGACGCCTACGTCTACTCGGCGCTGCGTGCGGGCGCGAGTGGCTTCCTGCTGAAGGACACCCCGCCCGCCGAACTGCTCTCCGCGATCCGGGTCGTCGCGGCGGGCGAAGGACTGCTCGCGCCGTCGATCACGCGACGGCTGATCGCCGAATTCGCCCGGCTGCCCGAACCCGGCCAGCGCGTCGCGGCGTCACTCGACAGCATCACCGCACGCGAACGGGAAGTGCTGGGCCTGATCGCACGCGGGCTGTCGAACGACGAGATCGCGGGCACGCTGCACCTCGGGCTAGCGACGATCAAGACGCATATCGGCCATCTCCTGCACAAACTCGCGGCACGGGACCGGGCGCAGCTGGTGATCGCGGCGTACGAATCCGGCCTGGTGCGGGCGGCACTCTAGGACGTGTCCAGGCAGGACGTTGCCTACGCCACACGCGAAGTGACCGCCGAGTAGCTAGGCTGCGGATTCATGAGCAGTGCGACGGAGCCGCTCGGGACGCCACCCGAGGATGAACCGGACATCCACACCACGGCCGGCAAGCTGGCCGACCTGTACCGCCGGTATGACGAGGCGGTGCACGCGGGTTCCGCGAGGGCGGTGGAGAAACAGCACGCCAAGGGCAAGAAGACCGCTCGCGAGCGGATCGACCTGCTGCTGGACGAAGGCTCGTTCGTCGAACTCGACGAGCTGGCGAAGCACCGCTCGGTCAACTTCGGCCAGGAGAAGAACCGGCCCTACGGCGATGGCGTCGTCACCGGCTACGGCACCGTCGACGGCCGTCCGGTGTGCGTGTTCAGCCAGGACGTCACCGTCTTCGGCGGTTCGCTCGGCGAGGTCTACGGCGAGAAAATCGTCAAGGTGATGGACCTGGCGATCAAAACCGGCCGCCCGATCGTCGGCATCAACGAAGGCGGCGGCGCCCGGATCCAGGAAGGCGTCGTCTCGCTCGGGCTGTACGGCGAAATCTTCAACCGCAACGTCAAGGCGTCCGGCGTCATCCCGCAGATCTCGCTGATCATGGGCGCCAACGCGGGCGGGCACGTCTACTCCCCCGCGCTGACCGACTTCGTGGTGATGGTCGACAAGACCTCCCACATGTTCATCACCGGCCCCGACGTCGTGAAGACCGTGACCGGCGAAGAGGTCTCCTTCGAGGAACTCGGCGGCGGGCGCACGCACAACACCCGTTCGGGTGTCGCGCACTACCTCGGTTCCGACGACGAGGACGCGGTCGCCTACGTCAAGGAACTGCTCTCGTTCCTCCCGGCGAACAACCTGTCCGAAGCGCCGCTGTTCGAGACGGACGGGCCGAAGGGTGCAGGCACGAGGTACTCGTCTCCGGCGAGTGCCCATCAACACAGCTTTGACGACGTCAGCGAGTCGGACCGCGAACTCGACACGCTGATCCCGGACTCGCCGAACCAGCCGTACGACATGCACGAGGTCATCAACCGGGTGGTCGACGACGGCGACTTCCTCGAAGTACACGAACTGTTCGCGCCGAACATCCTGGTCGGCTTCGGCCGGGTCGACGGCCGCAGTGTCGGGATCGTGGCGAACCAGCCGACCCAGTTCGCCGGCTGCCTCGACATCGACGCGTCCGAGAAGGCCGCGCGGTTCGTGCGCACCTGCGACGCGTTCAACATCCCGGTGCTGACCTTCGTCGACGTCCCGGGTTTCCTGCCCGGCACCGACCAGGAGTGGAACGGCATCATCCGGCGTGGCGCGAAGCTGATCTACGCCTACGCCGAAGCAACCGTCCCGCTCATCACCGTCATCACCCGCAAGGCGTACGGCGGCGCGTACGACGTCATGGGGTCGAAGCATCTCGGCGCGGACATCAACCTGGCGTGGCCGACCGCGCAGGTCGCGGTCATGGGCGCGCAGGGCGCGGCGAACATCGTGCACCGCAAGACACTCGCCGCGGCCGCCGCCGACGGCAAGGACGTCGACGCGCTGCGTGCCGAACTGATCCAGGAGTACGAAGACACCCTCCTGAACCCGTACGCGGCGGCCGAACGCGGTTACGTCGATTCGGTGATCGTGCCCGCGCACACCCGCGGCCACATCGCGAAGGCACTCTCCCTGCTCCAGGGCAAACGCGAGTCGATGCCGCCGAAGAAGCACGGGAACATCCCGCTGTGAGCGCGCCCGAAACGCCGCTGCTGCGGGTCGTCCGCGGCAATCCGAGCGACGCCGAACTCGCCGCGCTGACCGCCGTCGTCGCGGCGGCGGCCGTCGCGCGGGCTCCGGAACCCGCGCCGAAACGGGAATCGTGGTGGGCGGACAAGGCCGCGTTGGTGCGGGCTCCGCTCGCCCCCGGCGAGGGCGCATGGCGGGCCTCGGCCCTTCCTCGCTGACCCGGCCCGGCGAACAGCGCGGATCCGCCTCGCGCGGGCTATCGTTGCGGGCCTGGCGTTTGCCAGGTCCGCCGAACCGTGATCGCCCCAGAAGGCCGTGCGTGACGAACCAGGACCATCTCTCCACCGAATTGCGCCGTCTGCGCAAAGCCGCCGGTTTGTCCGGTACCGAAGCGGCGAGACTGACCGGCCTCAGCCAATCCAAGGTCTCGCGGGTCGAAACCGGTGCCTTCATGCCGACCGAGGACCAGGTCGTCGCGCTGTGCCGTGCCTACCGCGCGCCCGCGTCCGTCCGGCGGGCCTTGGTCGCGATCACCCGCGACCTGCGTGAAGAGGCCGCTTCCGCCCGCGTCGTGCTCCAGCGGGGTGCCTGGCGGATGCAGCAGCGCATCGGCAAGATCGAGACCGCGTCGGCCCGGATCCGGAGTTTCCAGCCGACCATCGTGCTCGGCCTGCTCCAGACCCGCGACTACATCACCGCGTTGTTCGGCGACTCGCTGCCGGACGGTGAACGCGACCAGACCGTCGAGGCACGTCTGGAGCGCCAGCAGATCCTCGAATCGAACCGTGAGTTCCACTTCGTGCTGACCGAAGGCGCCCTGCGCTGGAACATGGGCGGGGCGGTGACCATGCTGGCGCAGCTCGACCACCTGATCGCCCTGTCCTGCCGAGGGCGGGTGCGGCTGGGCGTGATCCCGTGGACGGCACCGGTCTCGGTCCCCGTTCTCCACGGTTTCGACATCTACGACTCCCGCGCGGTACTCCTCGGCACGCAGACGGCGACGGCGCTCGTCACGGACGAGCGCGAAGTCGCCGACTACGAGAAGAACTTCGTCGAAGTGGAGCGCTACGCCACCTACGACGGCGTCGCGTGTGCGCATCTGGCCCGGATCGCGGACGACTACCGGCGGCTGATCGGGTAAATCACTTCAGTGACCAAGTACTCTTGGGCTTATGCACCCTGAGAGTGCATCGTGAGTAAAGCAGCTGTCGGTGAAGGTCCCCCTTTCTGCGCCAAGCGCGATCTTGGGGGCCTTTCAGGACCGTTCGCCGACCAGCAGCGGCAAATCACCCGAAATTGACAACTTTGCCTCCGCGCAACCCGTCTACTTGCCGAAACAGTCACTCGGGAAAGGCACTCCGATGGCCACCTGGCACGAACGCATGACCAACTGGCACAAGTCGACTTACACGCACTGGGAAGAGAACGCCTGCGTCGAGGTCGGCGGACTGCCCGGCTTCGTCGGCATCCGCGACACCAAGCAAGGGGAACTGCCGGACGAAACCCGGCCGATCCTGGTGCTCCCTGCCGCGTCTTTCGCCGCTCTCATCGATCATTTGGGCCGATGAACGACGTCGCCGAGCCGTATATGGTCCACGATCCGCGGGAGATGGCGGGCCAGCTGATCAACGGGAACTGGATCGTCGCGCGCTGGGAGCACCTCGGCGAAGACGAGGACCTGGAGCTGTGGACTGCGGTGCTGCGCGAGAACTGCGAAGAACTCGACGTCGACCCGTTCGTCATCAACATTCCCAGGAAGAGCCTGACCATCGTCTTCAACGGCGCGCTCCCGGCGCCGACCTTCGAACAGCTCGAGAACTCGATAGCGGCCGTCGAGTACCACCGCTTCCTCGACCGGGAGATCGGGCCGAGACGCCTCAACTAGGGCGTCTTGGGGGCCGCGCGCATCCCGATGTACACACAGTCCGTACCGGTCGAGAGCGTCGAGAAGACCACGGGCATCCAGTCGTCGCTGAAGGACGGCCCGGCTCCTGACGCCGCGAACACCGTCTCCGTGACGGGAACCAGGTCCATGTCCAGTGTCGGCGAGAAGTCCTTCATCCCGTCGACGAACTCGTACGTCAGCTTCAGGTCTTCGCCCACCGTGATGACCACACCTTCGCGCCGGTAGACGCCCGCGAACCGCGCCATGTCCACGGACGGCGGTTCGGCGGGCGGCGCGAAGGCGTCGGGAATCCGGACATCGGCGAACTCGTCGAGCAGTTCGCGGAACAACGAAGCGTAGAGCCGGCGCGCACCACCGCCGTTGGTCACCAGCGCGACCGCCACCCCCGCCGACGGGACCACCCGCAGGTAGGCGTACTGCCCGATGGACGCGCCGTCGTGACCGAAGCCGGGGGTGCCGTCCCAGTCGTAGAGCGTCCAGCCGAGCCCCCAGCCGTCCGCGCTGACCGTCCATTTGTCGGGGACGTCGACCTCGCGGTGCTGCATCGCCTCGACGGTTTCCGGTGCCAGCACCCGCGTCCCGTCCGGCGCGCTGCCGCCGTCGAGATGCATCCGCGCGAGCCGGACGACATCGCCGGCGGAGGCGATGACCCGGGCGCCCGGCCCGGCCGACCTCGGCATGAGATCCCAGGCCGCCGCGGGCTCCGGATCCTGCCCGGGTTCGCCGAGATGACTCATCGCCGCCCGGAAGCTCAGCGCCTCTTCGGGCAGGGTCATCGACTGCTTCAGCCCGAGAGGTTCGAAGATCCGCTGCTTCAGCGCCTCGTCCCAGGTCAGCCCGGTCAGCACCTCGGCGATCCGGCCGAGCACCTGGTAGCCGACGCTGCTGTAGGACACCGCGGTTCCCGGACGGCAATCCATGGCGACGCCCTTGCTCGCCTCGACGTAGCGGGCGATGCAGTCGTCGCCCCGGCCCGTGTCGAGGGTGAAGTCGCAGGTCAAACCGCTGGTATGACTGAGCAACTGGCGGGTGGTGATCGTCATGGTCGCTTCCGGGTCGATCGTCTCGAACTCCGGCAGCACCTCGATCACCGGGACGTCCAGATCCAGTTCGCCCGATTCGGCGAGCTGCATGATCAGGGTGGCGGTGTAGATCTTGGCGACCGAGCCGAGCTGGAACACCGAATCGGTCGTCGTCTCGACGCCGGTTCCGCGGTGGAGCACCCCACTGGCGAGTTCGTGGAGCTCGCCGCCTGCCAGGACGGCGAGCACGGCGCCCGGAACGTGGTGAGCGGCACGGAGCTCGTCCAGCTTGGCCTGCCAGCGTCCGGCGTCCCAGTTCACGGTGTTCGTCATGGGTCTTCCCCTCGTTGCGTACGTTGTTCCGGCTATGCGCACACTGTACGCATACGCGTGCATCGTGCGCAACTGGGGGACGTACTTGAACTCCGGTCAAGGCATGTCATATAGTCCACGCGGAATAATCGGCACGGAATCTTCCGAGGGGATCATTGATGGCCGCGAAGCTCACTCCGCTCGCCATGGCGGTGCTGGAACTCCTCCACGAGCGGCCCATGCATCCGTACGAGATGGCACAGCTGATGAAGGAGCGCTACGTCAGCACCCGCGTCAAAGTGAAGGCCGGATCGCTCTACCACGTGGTGGATCGCCTACAGCAGAACGGTTTCGTCGAGATCGTCGAAACCCAACGGGACGGGAAACGTCCCGAACGCACCGTGTACGCGATGACGGACGCCGGACGCGACGAGTTCGTCGACCGCGCGCAGGACATGCTGAGCACCCCGGCCGAGGAGTATCCCGAGTACCTCAGCGCGCTCGCCGTCATCGACGAACTGGGCCCGGAGATGTCGATCACCCAGCTCAAGCACCGCTTGCTGCGGCTGCAGGCCTCCGTCGCCTCCGATCAGGTCATCCTCGAAAACCTGGTCAACAAGCACAAACTCCCGGAGGTCTACTGGCTCGACTGGTCCTACGCCACCGCGCGCCGGACCTTCGAGCTGGAGTGGACCCGAAAACTCGTCGAGGATCTGGAATCCGGCCGCATCCGGTTCCAGGACCACTGCAAACCACACCTGAACCTGGTCACCGAGGAAGCTACCGATGAACGCGAGACAAGCTAATCCCTGGGCCGCGCTTTCCGCGCTGTGCCTGGGTTTCTTCATGATCCTGCTGGACACCACGATCGTTTCGACCGCGATTCCCGCGATGCTGCGTGAACTCGACGCCGGGTTGAACGCCATCGTCTGGGTGATCAGCGTCTACCTGCTCACCTATGCGGTGCCGATGCTGTTCGCCAGCCGTCTCGGCGACCGGTTCGGCCCGAAACGGGTCTACCTCGCCGGGCTCGTGGTGTTCACCCTGGCATCGCTGTGGTGCGGCCTGTCCGGCTCGGTCGAGATGCTCATCGCCGCCCGCGCGGTGCAGGGCCTCGGCGCCGCGCTGATGACGCCGCAGACCCTGGCGTACATCAGCCACCTCTTCCCGCCGGCGAAACGCGGGCCCGCCATGGGACTCTGGAGTGGTGTCGCCGGTATCGCGGCGATCGTCGGGCCACTGCTCGGCGGCGTGCTCGTCGACCACCTCGGCTGGGAATGGATCTTCTTCGTCAACCTTCCGGTCGGCGTGGTCGCGCTCGTACTGGCAGTGCTCAAGGTGCCGGACTGGCAGCCGAAGCACTCGCATTCCTTCGACGTGCCGGGAATCCTGCTCTCCGGCGCCGGACTGTTCTGCGTCGTCTACGGCGTCCAAAATGGACAACACTACGACTGGGGACGCGCGTTCGGCCCGATCACCGTCTTCGAGATCATTGGCGCCGGTATCGCCATGCTGATCGCTTTCGTGCTGTGGCAACGCTTCAACCGCAACGAACCCCTTCTGCCGCTGGGTGTTTTCGCGAACCGCAACTTCTCCGCCGGAACGCTGACGTCGGTCACCGTCGGCTTCGCGATGACCGGCATGTTCCTGCCGCTGGTAATCTACATCCAGGCCGTCCTCGGCGAATCCCCGACGATGTCCGGCCTGCTGTTCGCGCCGATGTCGTTGCTGGCAGGCATGATCGGCCCGTTCGTCGGCCGGGCGTCGGACAAGGTCAACGGCAAGGTCCTGCTCGTCATCGGGCTGGCCGCACTCGCCACCGGCATCGGGCTCGTCGCACTGATCGCCCGTGCGGACGCCAACGCGTGGACACTCACCCCGGCGCTGCTGGTGGCCGGTGCCGGGATCGGTTTCATCTTCGCGCCGATGAGCAACCTGACGATCAGTTCGGTTGAGCCGCGGCTCATCGGGACCGCTTCGGGCATCTTCAACACCGCCCGGCAGGTCGGCGGCGTACTCGGCAGCGCCGCCGTCGGCGTGCTGCTGCAGGCCCGGATCAGCACGTCGATCGCCGACGAGGCAAAGTCGGCCGCCGCCTCTCTGCCGGAGCAATACCGCGCGCCGTTCGCGGAAGGCATCGCGCAAGCCGCGGAATCGACCGGCGAGTTCGGCTCTACCGGACCGGCCGCGTTCCCCGGCCTGCCGTCCGGCTTGGCCGAGCAGGCGCAGCGGCTCGCGGTGGAGTCTGTCCACAACGGACTGACGGATGCGGCACGGGTGACCCTGCTGCTGCCTGCGGCCGTGCTCCTGCTGGGTGTACTGGCGGCGCTGACCATGCGGCGTCCGGCGCCTCGGCCTCCCGCTCCGGTCTCGGCTCCGGCTGCCGCCTCGGCCTGACCCGCGGTTGGTCGGCTACTCGCGGCCTGACCCGGTTGGTCGGCTACTTGCGGTTTGACCGCGGTTGGTCGGCTACTTGCGGCCTGAGCCGCGGTTGGTCGGCCACTTGCGGCTTGGGCGGGGGCGCCGCAAGCAGGTGACCGACCACCACGCCTCCTGCCCTTGCCCTCGCCCTGCTGCCCTGCCGTCCTGCCGTCTGCCCTGCTCTCCTGCCGTCTGCCCTGCCCTCCTGCCGTCTGCCCCTGCCCTCCTGCCCCCGTCCTACTGGCGACGCATGTCGCAAAGGCCCCCTTGAGGACGTTGAACGTCTCAAAGGGGGCCTTCAGGACACCCCCGGGCGCCTCCTCGTCCGCAAGTAGAGGACTAAACGCGGCGACCCAGCGCCTTCTCGCCGCCCCCGAAGTACATGAAGGCCCCCTTCCTTGCGCCTAGGTACAGGAAGGGGGCCTTCATGTACTTGCAGAAGGCGTGAAACTCCACGTCCGGATGTCCCCGGTCACAATTAGGCAACGACGAGCCGTCGAGTACCTTCCAGAGGTGCGTTTCGTCCTCGCGTCCCAGTCCCCCGCCCGCCTCGCCGTCCTGCGCTCCGCCGGCATCGAACCGAGCGTCGTCGTCTCCGGCGTCGACGAGGACGCGGTGGCCGCGTCCCTGACCGATCCGGCCCCGGAGGAACTGGTCCGCGCGCTCGCCGCCGCGAAGGCCGAAGCAGTTTTCGAAACCCTCGCCGGGACCCACGACGGAAGCGCGGACCTGGTCATCGTGGGTTGCGATTCAATGCTGTCGATCGGCGGGAACATGGTCGGCAAGCCGATCACGCCGGAGGTGGCACGCGAGCGCTGGGCGTCGATGGCTGGCAAATCCGGTGAACTTCTCACCGGCCACGCGATCATCCGCGTCGTGAACGGCGAAAAGACGAAGGAAGCTTCGGGGACCGAAGGAACGGTTGTTCGCTTCGGCAAGCCGTCGCAGGAAGACATCGAGGCCTACATCGCGTCCGGAGAACCACTCCAGGTGGCGGGCGGCTTCACACTGGACGGGCGTGGTGGCTGGTTCGTCGAAGGAATCGACGGGGACTTCTCAAGCGTCATCGGGATCAGCCTGCCGCTGACCCGGCGTTTGCTGACCGAGGTCGGCGTAAGCGTCGTCGATCTCTGGAATCGTCCCGCATCCTGAGACAGCTCCCACACGATCGGGTGATCCGGAAGAGTCCTGCCCTGCCGAACGTTCTTCACGTACGGCCAATCAGGAAACTTTCACGCACCGGAGTCGCCCCGTGTCTTTCATTCGGACCTACACCAGGCCAAGGGTCTTCGCGGCGGCGGTCCTCGGCTCGCTCGTCGTGGGTGCCCTTCTCGGCGTCCTCGCCAGGACCACCGAAGCGAGCTGGCTGACCGAGCTGCTCGACCAGATCGGCACGATCTTCACGACGCTGCTGCAGATCGCGGTCATCCCGCTGGTCTTCACGGCGATCGTGGTCGGCATCAACAGCCTGCGCAACCTCGGCGGCGGCAAGAAGGCCGCCCGGCTGGGCGGCAAGACCGTCCTGTGGTTCGCGATCACCTCGTTCATCGCGTCGCTGATCGGCATCGGCGTCGCGAAGCTGTTCAACCCGGGCAGTGGCGGCCTCGGCGAAGGTGTCGCGGCGACCGCGAAGAACGCCGACAAGGCCACGAAGAGCGTCGACCACTGGGGTTCCTGGAGCGCCTTCGTCGACGGCTTCCTCCCGAAGAACTTCCTCACCGCCTTCACTGAGGGTGAGACGCTTCAGGTGCTGTTCCTCGCCGTGCTGATCGGCGCGGCCGCGTACAGCCTCGGCGACAAGGCCAAGCCGTTCGTCGACTTCACCACCAGCGTCTTTGAGATCATCCAGCGCTACCTCGGCTGGATCGTCCGGCTGGCCCCGATCGGCATCATCGGCCTGATCGGCGCGGCGGTGGCGAACTACGGTGACGCGCTGTTCCGGCCGCTGTTCACCACCACTCTCGCGGTGTACGTCGGCTGCCTGCTGGTCCTCTTCGTGGTCTATCCGATCCTGCTGCAGTTCGTGGCGAAGGTCAGCCCGCTGAAGTTCTTCTCCAAGGCGGGTACCGCGATCCAGTTCGCGTTCGCTTCGCAGTCTTCGGCCGCGACGCTGCCCCTGACCCGGCAGTCGGCCGTCAACCTGGGTGTCCAGCCCGCGTACGCCGCCTTCGTGGCTCCGCTGGGCAGCGCCACGAAGATGGACGGTTGCGCCGCGGTGTTCCCGGCGATCGGCGCGATCTTCATCGCGAACCTGTCCGGTGTTTCGCTGAACTTCTGGCAGTACGCCGGGATCGTCGTGGTCGCCGTGCTCGGCGCGCTGGCCACCGCCGGCACCACCGGCTGGCTGACCGCGCTGACCCTGACCACCGCGTTCATCGGGCTCGACGCGCAGCAGGTGGCGCTCGGCATCGCGCTGATCTACTCGGTGAACCCGATCATGGACATGATGCGGACCGCGACCAACGTCGCGGGCCAGATCGTCGTGCCGGTCGTCGTCGCCCGCGGCGAAGGCCTGCTGGACGACGAGGTGCTCAACTCGCCGACAGACCCTTCGCCCTCTGACGACGGCGAAGCGGCTACGTCGGAGAAGGAGCCCGTCGCGGCTGGCTCCAAGTAGTCCTTGGCAAGTACATGAAGGCCCCCTTGCTTGCGCCGGCATGGTGCGGACATCGCCGGACGGCAAGACCTGCTGGCACGACCGGCGAACCGGTTCGGTCGTGGTCCCCAACACCTGGACGGAC
>NZ_JBFBBY010000204.1:0-12246 GCF_040682875.1 Amycolatopsis sp. NPDC051071
GTTCAACGTCTCAAAGGGGGCCTTCAGGACATCCGCGCAGTGGGGTGGCCGGACCCTCACCTGGCAAAGTCGCCCATCGCGGCGACGGCCGGGCGGGGTTGCGAAAGCCACCTTCGCACCAGGCGCCTTCCGCCGTGTGCCCAGGCTCGAACGCCACCTTTCCGCAGGTCAGCGGCCATCAGGAGAGCAAAGGTCCCTTGCTCCCCCGATGGTCAGTCGAGTTCGCCGTTGACGCCGAGGACGATCAGCGTGCCGAAGAAGCCGACGTACAGCGCGAGCACGACGTAGCCGATGATCACCGCCGCGAGCGCCATGTTGCGTCCGCCCGCCTCGCCGCGGTTCGCCTTCGCGAGTCCGATGTGCCCCAGGATCAGCCCGACGATCACGGTCACGAACGAGCAGATCCCGACGATCGAGCACACCAGCCCGGCGATCGCCATCCCGTTTTCCTGCGGACGACGCGGCGCCGCGGCCGCGTAGGGGCTGTACGGCTGACTGTAGGACTGTTGCGGGTACGCGACCGCCGGAGACGCGTACACCGGCGGAGCAGCCAAGACGTCCGGAGTGGCGAAGCCGGGGCTGGGCGAAGGTACGGGTTCGGCGGTCAGCGGGTCGATGGCCTGCGCGTACGGCGGCGGCTCGGCCGGAGCGGGGGCGTCCACCGGAGCGGGGACGTCCGAAGCGGGCTGTTCGAACGGAGCGGGCTGCTGGAACTGCTGTGGTTCCGACGGCGACGGGCTCGACACCGTTTCGGACGAAGACGCGGACGTCGGGTCCGAGAAGGTGTTCGAGTCGGTGTAGGACGACGTCGACGGTGTGTCCTGCGAGTCGGAACTGCTCATCCGGTTGCCCCCTGATTCGTGCGGGACACCACCGTATCCGGGAACCGGTCACGAGACGCCCGCGGCACCGATCGCCAGCACCACGAACACGAACCACAGGATGACCGGGATCAGCCACAGCGCGGTGATGACGTAGCCGATGATCATCCCGGCCTGCGCCATGCCTTGGCCACCCCCTTCGCCGCGTTTGGCCTTCGAGAGCGCGATATGGCCGAAGATGATCCCGAGCAGCGCCGGGAAGCACATGACCAGGCCGATCAGCGAGCACACCAGCGACGCCACCGCCATGCCCTGGTCCGGCGGCCGCACATAGGCGTACGGGTATGGCTGCTGGACGTAGACCGGCGGCGGCTGGTACGGCTGTAGACCGTACGGCTGCTCGAACTGCCCGGATGGCTGCTGATGCTGTCCATAAGGCTGCTGTCCATAAGGCTGATGCTGTCCGTACGGGTCGGGCGGATTCGTCATGCTGGTCCCCTCGTCGGCTCAGGACCGTATCGCTAGCGGAAAGCCCCGTGTTTCGCGGCGATGTTCAGCACGACCGGAATCGCGATGGCGTACAGGATGATCATCAGGTAGCCGACGACGAACGCGGCCAGCGCGATGCCCTTCCCGCCCGCTTCCCCGCGCCGGGCCTTGGCGAAGGCGACGTGACCCATGACGATCCCCGGGATCACGGACACCAGCCCGATCAGCCCGAAGAGTGAAAAGATCAGGGCGGCGACGGCCAGCCCGGAATCGCGGCTCACGGGCTGGTGCGGAAAGCCGTATTGCTGTTGCGGCGGGAACCCGCCAAAGGGCTGCTGAGTCATGTCGTCCCCCTCGGACTGTGATCGACGGCCACTGTAGCGCCGTCATCACGGATGGCGTACGCGTGACTGCGCTCATAGCGAGGTCTCCGTGTTCGCGTCATACTCACCGGTAACCCAGTGCCGGGAGACCGGTGCGCGCGACTCAAGGGAGCAGCGATGGCTCGCCTCGCCCAGACCGCCGGCTTGACCGACGTGCAGTCCGAAATCCTGGCCACGGTCCGCCAGTTCGTGGACAAGGAGGTCATCCCGCGCGCGCAGGAACTCGAGCATTCCGACACCTATCCCACCGACATCGTCGAGGGGATGAAGGAAATGGGGCTGTTCGGCCTCACCATCCCGGAGGAGTACGGCGGCCTCGGCGAATCGCTGCTGACCTACGCGCTCGTGGTCGAGGAGATCGCGCGTGGCTGGATGAGCGTCTCCGGCGTGATCAACACGCATTTCATCGTGGCGCACATGATCTCCCGGCACGGGACGCCGGAGCAGAAGCAGCACTTCCTGCCGCGGATGGCGACCGGCGAGGTCCGCGGCTCGTTCTCGATGTCCGAGCCGGACCTCGGTTCCGACGTCGCCGCGATCAAGACCCGCGCCCGGCGTAACGACGACGGTGCTCACTATGTCATCGACGGCTCGAAGATGTGGCTCACCAACGGCGGCAGCTCCAACCTGATCGCCCTGCTCGTCAAGACCGACGAAGGTGCCGAGAAGGCCCACCAGAACCTGACGACGTTCCTGGTCGAGAAGCCCGAGGGCTTCGGCGAGGTCGCTCCTGGCCTCACCATCCCCGGCAAGATCGACAAGATGGGCTACAAGGGCGTCGACACCACCGAAGCCGTTTTCGACGGCTTCAAGATCGGCGCGGACATGGTCCTCGGCGAAGCCCCGGGCAAGGGCTTCGCCTACATGATGGACGGTGTCGAGGTCGGCCGCGTCAACGTCGCCGCGCGAGCGTGCGGGATCGCGATCCGCGCGTTCGAACTCGCGGTGGAGTACGCCCAGCAACGCAAGACCTTCGGCAAGGCGATCGCCGAGCACCAGGCGGTGGCGTTCAAACTCGCCGAGATGGCCACCAAGGTCGAGGCCGCGCACCTGATGATGGTCAACGCCGCCCGCCTCAAGGACTCCGGCGAGCGCAACGACGTCGAGGCCGGGATGGCGAAGCTGATCGCGAGCGAGTACTGCGCCGAGGTCACCCAGGACTCCTTCCGCATCCACGGCGGCTACGGCTACTCGAAGGAGTACGAGATCGAGCGCCTGATGCGTGAGGCGCCGTTCCTGCTCATCGGCGAGGGCACCAGCGAGATCCAGAAGACCATCATCAGCCGGGGCCTGCTCCGCGAGTACAAGTCCCGTTCCTGAACTCACGTTCGCGCCTTTCGCCCGTCCTTGAGAAGATGGGCAAGGACAGGCGAGAGGTGATTACGTGAGTGCTCCCTTTGGCGGAAGCGGACGGGCCGCGGGTGGACTACCCAGGCTGCCGACACCGCCTTCCGGCTGGCCGATCGGCTCCTACGCGACGTACGGCGAAGCGCAGCACGCCGTCGGCTTCCTCGCGGAGAAGGAGTTCGGGGTCACCGACGTGACCATCGTCGGCGTCGACCTGATGCTCGTCGAACGGGTCGTAGGCAGGCTGAGCTGGGGTCGCGTGCTGGGCACCGGTGCCGTGTCGGGTGCCTGGTTCGGCCTGATCATCGGCCTGTTGCTGGGCATGTTTAACAACCAGGGCTTCGCGTGGCAGCCGGTGATCGGCGGGCTCGTACTCGGGATTCTGGCCTGGACGGTCTTCGCGGCCATCAGTTACAGCGTGTCCCGCCGCGACTTCTCCTCCGCGAGTCAGCTGGTCGCCGGCCGGTACGACGTGCTCTGCCAGCCGAGGTCGGCGGAGCAGGCCCGAGAGCTCCTCGCGCAGCTCGCGTTGCGCCCGCATCGCCCTGACCGGTGACGACGGGGACCGGACCACTGACATTCGGCGGTACGGGTTCAGCTGTTCGCCGTGCGATCCGCTGAATCGTTACCGATACTGCTTGCGGGCGATGATCGCCCGGAATAGGTTGCACAACACCAGTCGGGCGGACGCGTACTCCATCGTGTTCGCCCGAGCACTAGCACGTCGGGGTGCTGGCGCGCGGCTTGCTTCAACGCGTCCTAGTGCCTGCCGGTCCGCCACATCCCGGGCGTGCGCGCGGGTGAGGAGGCCCTCATGGGGAAGAGGATGAGCGCGAGCCGGAGCGGCCGCTCGCCGGGCCGCGCCGCCGCGCTACTCGGCGCGACAGCGCTGACGGCCGGCCTGCTGGCCGGTTGCGGATCCGGTTCCGGACTGAAGATCAATGTGTACTACGCGCCCGAAGACAACTTTCAGTCCGTTGTGGACGATTGCACCAAGGCATCGGGCGGGCGATACGAGGTCGTCTACAACAAGCTCCCGCGCCCGGCCGACGGCCAGCGGGAACAGATGGTGCGCCGCTTGGCGGCTGGGGATGATTCACTCGACGTACTGGGGCTGGACGTCACCTGGGTTTCCGAGTTCGCCGAGGCGGGCTGGGCCGATGAATGGACAGGGGCGGCGAAGGCCGAGGCGACCGCCGGAGTCCTTCCGGGACCGCTCGAAACCGCCACGTGGAACGGAAAGCTCTACGCGGCGACCAAGAACACCAACGTCCAGCTGCTCTGGTACGACGACCGGCTGACGCCGACGCCGCCGAAGACCTGGGACGAGATGATCCAGCAGGCACAGGCGCTCAAGGCGCAGGGCAAACCGGCGAACGTCGTGTTCACCGGCGCGCAGTACGAAGGCCTCGTCGTCATCTACAACACCCTCGTCGAGTCGGCGGGCGGCAAGATCCTCTCCGACGACGGCAAATCCGTCGTGATGGACGCGGGCGCTGTCAAGGCCTTGGAAATGCTCAAGAAGGTCGCCACGGCCGGGATCACCGACCCGTCGCTGACCAACTCGAAGGAGGACGAGGTCCGCCAGTCCTTCCAGCGCGGGAACGCCGCCTTCGAATTGAACTGGCCGTTCGTCTACGCCTCCTACGCCAAGGAGAAGAAGGACGCACTCCAGCACTTCAAGTGGACCACTTATCCAGAGTTCGAAGCGGGAAAGCCCGCCAAGACCACGATCGGTGGCTACAACCTGGCGGTCAGCTCGACTTCGAAGCACAAGGCCGAGGCCTACGAGGTCGCGCTGTGCCTGCGCAACGAGAAGAACCAGAAGTTCTCCGCGCTCAAGGACGGTGTCCCGCCGACGCTCGAATCGCTCTACACCGACACGGCCCCGCTCGATCCGACGGCCGCCGTCGGCGCCGACAACCCGAGCATGGACACGACGTATCCGATGCGGGAAACGATCCTGGACGCGCTCAAGGACGCCGCGGTGCGCCCGCTGACCCCGGCGTACCAGAACGCCTCGACCGTGTTGTCGAAGGTGCTTTCCCCGCCTTCTGAAATCGATCCGCGGAAGACGGCGGAGAAGCTGCGCGAGCAGCTCGCCGACGCGCTCCAGTCGAAGGGAGTGATCCCGTGACCGTGCAGGAAACCGCCTCGTCGGCAACGAAGAGCGGGACGGGCAAGAAGCCCAAACCCGTTCTCAGTGAAGGAAAGAAGGCCGAGCGCAGACTCGGGTTGTGGCTGTGCGCGCCCGCCGCGTTCGTGATGATCGCGGTGACCGGGTATCCGATCATCTACTCGATCTGGCTCTCCCTGCAGCGCTACGACCTCCGGTTCCCCGCGCAGCAGGAGTTCGTCGGGCTCGACAACTACATCGCGGTGCTGTCCAACGGGTACTGGTGGACGGCGTTCGGGACGACGATGGGCTTGACCATCGTTTCGGTGGTGATCGAATTCGTGCTGGGCATGGGTCTGGCGCTGATCATGCACCGGACGCTGGTCGGCCGGGGCCTCGTGCGGACGGTCGCCCTGATCCCGTACGGCATCGTGACGGTGGTCGCGGCGTTCTCCTGGTACTACGCCTGGACCCCGGACACGGGCTACCTCGCCAACCTGTTCTTCCCGGACACCGCGCCACTGACCGAGTACTGGCCATCGCTGGCGATCATCGTGCTGGCCGAAGTGTGGAAGACGACGCCGTTCATGGCGCTGCTGCTGATGGCCGGGCTGGCGCTGGTGCCGGACGACCTGCTGAAGGCCGCGGCGATGGACGGCGCGACGGCGTGGCAGCGGTTCACGAAGGTGATGCTGCCGGTGATGAAACCGGCGATCCTGGTCGCGCTGCTGTTCCGTACCCTCGACGCGTTCCGCATCTTCGACAACATCTTCGTGCTCACCAACGGCGCGCAGGATACGTCGTCGGTGTCGATGCAGACCTACAACAACCTGGTCAAGGGGTTGAACCTCGGTATCGGATCGACGATGGCCGTGCTGATCTTCATCACGGTGGCGATCATCGCGTTCCTCTTCATCAAGGTGTTCGGCACGGCCGCACCTGGCAGTGACAACGGGGGTAAGCGCTGATGGTGATGGGTGGAGCGGTCACTTCCGGCCGCAAACTCAGGTGGGGCCTCGTCGACATCCTGGTCCTGGTCTTCGCGCTGGTTCCCGTGCTGTGGGTGGTTTCGCTTTCGTTCAAGACCAAGGAGACCTTGGACGACGGGAACTTCATCCCGTCGGAGTGGACGTGGCAGAACTACGCGGACATCTTCGAGACCACGGAGTTCATCCGCGCGCTGGTGAACTCGATCGGGATCGCGATCATCGCGACGGTGATCGCGGTCGTCCTCGGCACGATGGCGGCGTACGCGATCGCGCGGCTGGACTTCCCCGGCAAGCAGCTGCTGGTCGGGATGTCCTTGCTGATCGCGATGTTCCCGCAGGTGTCGCTGGTGACGCCGTTGTTCAACATCGAACGTGAGCTGGGGTTGTTCGACACCTGGCCGGGGCTGATCCTGCCGTACATCACGTTCGCGTTGCCGCTGTCGATCTACACGCTTTCCGCGTTCTTCCGGGAAATCCCGTGGGAGCTGGAAAAAGCGGCGAAGATGGACGGCGCGACCCCGGCGCAGGCGTTCCGGAAGGTCATCGCGCCACTGGCCGCGCCGGGGGTGTTCACCACCGCGATCCTGGTGTTCATCTTCTGCTGGAACGACTTCCTGTTCGCGATCTCGCTGACCTCGACCGAGGCCTCGCGCACGGTCCCGGCGGCGCTGTCGTTCTTCACCGGGTCCTCGCAGTTCGAAGACCCGACCGGGACGATCTCCGCGGCCGCCGTGGTGATCACCGTCCCGATCATCTTGTTCGTGTTGTTGTTCCAGCGTCGCATCGTGGCGGGGCTGACGTCCGGTGCGGTGAAGGGCTGACCCATGGCTGAAATTGTGCTCGAGAAGGTGTCCAAGAAGTACCCCGACGGTGCCCTCGCCGTGTCCGAAGTGGACATCACCATCGCCGACGGCGAGTTCATCATCCTGGTCGGCCCGTCGGGCTGCGGGAAGTCCACGACGCTCAACATGGTCGCCGGCCTGGAGGACATCTCCTCCGGTGAACTGCGCATCGACGGCAAGCGTGTCAACGAAAAGGCGCCGAAGGACCGCGACATCGCGATGGTCTTCCAGTCCTACGCCCTGTATCCGCATATGAGCGTGCGGGAGAACATGGCGTTCCCGTTGCGGCTGGCCAAGGTCGACGACAAGATCGTGCGCGCGAAGGTCGAAGAGGCGGCACAGATCCTCGACCTGACCGGGCATCTGGACCGCAAACCGGCGAACCTCTCCGGTGGCCAGCGGCAGCGTGTCGCGATGGGACGCGCGATCGTCCGTAACCCCAAGGCGTTCCTGATGGACGAGCCACTGTCCAACTTGGACGCGAAGCTCCGCGGCCAGATGCGGACGTCGGTTTCGAAGATCCAGAAGCAGCTGGGCACCACCACGCTCTATGTCACCCACGACCAGACCGAGGCGATGACTCTCGGCGACCGGGTCGTCGTGCTGCGCGGTGGACACGTACAGCAAATCGGGTCGCCGCAGTTCCTTTACGACAACCCGGCGAACCTGTTCGTGGCCGGGTTCATCGGCAGCCCGTCGATGAACTTCGTGTCGGCGACGCTCGAGAACGGCATCGCACGCAGCGCGCTGGGCGACATCCCGCTCACCGACCGGGTCCGGAGCCTCGCCGAGGCCGCCGACGCGCCGCGTGAGGTCATCGTCGGTATCCGGCCGGAGCACTTCGAGGACGCCGCGCTGGTGGACGCCTCCGCCCGCGAGGGCGCGACGTTCACCGCCCACGTCGACGTCCTCGAGTCGATGGGTTCGGAGAAGTTCGCACACTTCTCCGTCGAGGGAGAGGCCGCGTCGTCGTCCGACCTCGCGGATCTCGCCGCCGACAGCGGATCCTCGGACGTCCCGGGCTCCGAGTCACAGATCGTGGCCCGGCTCTCCGCGGCGTCCGCGGCGGCGGAGAACCAGAACGTCGAGCTGTGGTTCGACGCCGACAAGATCAAGCTGTTCGACGGGGCCAGCGGCAAGAACCTGACCTACACCGCTTAGTCAGCTCTCCGGTTCGCTCTGCCCGGGATCAGTATTCGCTCTCGGGCAGGGCGAGCCAGAGGACGAGGTAGATCAGGAACTGCGGGCCCGGCAGCAGGCAGGACAGCACGGCGATCAGGCGGACCTTGCCCGGCGTGGTGCCGAAGCGTTTGGCGAGACCGGCGCAGACGCCGCCGATCATGCGGCCCTGGCGCGGGCGGGTCAGGCGGGTGGCTACGGAGTTGCTCATGGTTCTTCCCTCTCGGTCGTCACAGTGGGTCAGGAGCGGTGGATTCGACCCGGTGTGTGAAACCCATTTTCGTCGCGTGGCGGCCCGCGCGCATCACACCGCGGAACGAAACGCACCCCTAAGGGCGTGAAATCGACGTCAAGCACCCACCTGGGAAAACGTCGTCGCCCCTGTGTTCTTTGCCCGTAAGGGGTGGTGTTCCCGGCGCTTTTGACGATACTGCTCCGGTGCGCCCGAAGAGTCTGATCGCAGTCCTCTGTGGCCTGTTCCTCGCAGCCGCCTGCACCACGCCGGGACCGGCGCCGGCTCCATCGCCGACCACGGATCGTGACGAGGCACTGACCGCCGCCGAGGCGCTCGGCGAATACTCGTCGCTCGATTACTGCAGCCTGGTCGACCAGCGGAAAGTGATCGGTGGCGGAAACGCCGTCAAACCGCCGCTGGCCTCTTTCGAGTTCTGCCACCTGGAATTCGTCGAGGGCGCCAATCGGTACACCGTCACCACCGGTCCGATCGCTTCCGGGCAGGATCCGAACAATCAGCCGTACGACTACGCGGGGAACCTGCCCGAGGGCATCAGCGTCCAGCAGTCGACGTTCAACGCCGAGACCGCCTGCACGCGGCTCCTGACCTTCGCCGACGGGATCCGGCTCTCCATTGTCGTCACGTCCGACAACCAGGACCCGGCTGATCAGGCCAATCGCTGCCGGATCGCCGACGCGACGGTCGGCAGCGCGGCGGGGGTGATCACCGCACGGACGATCGGGCGGCTGACCCTCGACCAGCGGTCGTGGGGCCGCGTCGCCCCGTGCGCCCTGCTCGACCAGCACGAACTCGACGCCGCCGCCGGTCCCGAGACCATCCCGGCCCCGGCGCTGTCCGGGCACAGCTGCATCCGCGGCAAGGTGAGCGTCGCGCTGGCGGTCGGCGCGGACACCACGCCGGGCGCGACCGAGGCACTGGGCGGGCGGCAGGTCCAGGTGGCCACGTCGGGCGCGTTCTGCCAGGTCACCACCCACCGGCCGATGCCGGGTACGCCGGACCGCGTCGAGCAGGTGACGCTCTCGGTGGTCGGCGTCGACGGTGCCGGCGGTACCGGCGGTGCCGACGGTGCTGGCGACGCGGGCTGCGCCGCGGCAAGGGAAGTCGCCGTGGCGGTCTTCCCGAAGCTCCCTTGACGCAATAGGCCCCTACCCACTCGGGCCTCGCTTATCGCCGCGTGCCCGAACCCGGAACTCGCGTGCTTAAAGGCGAAACTCGCGTGCTTAAAGGCGGAACTCGCGTGCTTAAAGGCGCAACTCGCGTGCTTGAAGGCGGAACTCACGACTAGCACGTGTTCCGCCTTCAAGCACGCATGTTTCCCCTTCAAGCACGCATGTTCCGTCTACAAGCACGCGAGTTCCGGGTTCAGGCACGCGAGATCGGCGTCTGCCGCAACTAGAGGACGAAACGCGGCGGGTCAGCGCAGCTTGGGTAGCCGGAAGGAACACATCGCCTCGTCCAGCGCCTCGAAGTCCAGCGGCGGATGCGGCAGCGGGGTGGCGGCGCCGGGTTCGGCGCGGAGGCCGTCGAGCAGCAGGGCGAGGCACCGGCGCCAGAGATCCGGCTGCGTACTCTGCGTGAACTCGATGACCGAACCGATCATCTGGTGCAGGAGCGGCATATCCGTCGGCACGACGTCCGCGCGGAGGGCACCGGCGGCCTGCGCCCGCGCGACGAGCTGTGTGATCAACGGCACGAGCTGGGTTTTCGCCTCGGCGACGTGCTCGTGGCCGAAGACGTTCGACAGCATGACCTCGCGCAGGCCCCGGTCGCCGGCGTGCAGTTCGGCCGCGCGCCAGGTGAAGCGGGTGAAGCCTTCCCAGGGGTCTTCAGCGCGGAGGGCTTCTTCGGCGAGCTTGCGGATCGTCTCGAACTGGTCGACGAACATGGCCTCGACCAGGTGTTCCTTACTGGGAAACCGGCGATAGACGGTGCCGACGCCGACGCCGGCGTGATGTGCGACGTCGTCGAGGGTCGCCTCCAGTCCGCGTTCGCCGAAGACATCGCGTGCTGCCGCGATGATGCGCTGCCGATTGAGTTCAGCGTCGCGCCGCAGCGGCCGCGCCGGTGCGGCGGGAGCGAGGTCCCGAGCCATTGGTCCAGCTTAACAAACAAAGTAGAGGACGCTTCTCCGCTTTTCGGGTACGTTGGCCACCGGAAGGGGAGATACCTACTCCACATAGCTTCTTCGTCACTATCGGTGAGGAAACGCCTCTATGCCTGAGTCATCCACCGCTGTCGTCATGCCGCCGGGGGACGCGGCCGCGCAGCACACCAACCCGCACCACGCCAGAAGATGGCTGATCCTGGTGATGATCGGCCTCGCCCAGCTGATGGTGGTGCTCGACGCCACCGTCGTGAACATCGCGCTCCCGTCGGCCCAGCACGACCTCGGCTTCTCGAACGACGCCCGCCAATGGGTCGTCACCGCCTATGCGCTCGCGTTCGGCAGCCTGCTCCTGCTGGGCGGACGGCTCGCGGACCTCTTCGGCCGCAAACGCGCGTTTCTCGTCGGGCTCGCCGGCTTCGCCCTCGTTTCGGCGATCGGCGGTGCCGCGACCAGTATCGAAATGCTGCTCATCGCCCGCGCCGCGCAAGGTGTCTTCGGTGCCCTTCTCGCTCCGGCGGCCCTGTCGCTGCTGACCACGACCTTCACCGATCCGAAGGAACGCGGTAAGGCTTTCGGCGTCTTCGGGGCGATCGGTGGTGGCGGTGCGGCGATCGGCCTGCTGCTCGGCGGCGTGCTCACCGAATACCTCGACTGGCGCTGGTCGATGTACGTCAACATCGTTTTCGCGGTGATCGCGTTCGCCGGTTCCGCCGTGCTGCTGAAGAACGCCGAAACCGACGGCCCGCGCCCGAAGCTCGACATCCCGGGCACGATCACCGCGTCCGTCGGTTTCTTCGGCCTGGTCTACGGCTTCGCGAACGCCGAGCGTGACTCGTGGTCCTCGATCTCGGTGTGGGGTTTCCTTGCCGCCGGTGTCGTGCTGCTGACCGCGTTCGTGGTGATCCAGCAGCGGGCCGAACACCCGCTCCTGCCACTGCGTGTCCTGCTCGACCGCGATCGCGGCGGCTCGTACCTCGCGATGTTCCTGCTCGCCATCGGGATGTTCTCGATCTTCCTGTTCCTTACCTTCTACATCCAGCTGAACCTCGGGTTCACGCCGGTGCAGAGCGGCCTCGCGTTCCTGCCGATGGTCGCCACCCTGATGGCGAGCGCGACGTCGGCGACGGCCGTGCTGCTGCCGAAGTTCGGCGCGAAACCGTTGGTGTCACTGGGAATGCTGATCGCCGGACTGGGCTTGTTCTGGCTATCGGCCATCGACACCGCCAGCACCTACTCCAGCGGCGTGCTCTTCCCGCTGATGATCATGGGTGTTGGCATCGGCCTCGCGATGGCGCCCGCGATGAGCGTCGCGACCTTCGGCGTCGACACGCATGACGCCGGTGTCGCGTCGGCGGCGGTCAACACCGCGCAGCAGGTCGGCGGCTCGATCGGGACCGCGCTGCTGAGCACGCTCGCCGGGAACGCGGCGGTGTCGTTCATGGCGGGAAAGGCCCCCTCGCCGCAACTCGCGGCCGAAGCCGCGGTGCACAGCTACACGACCGCTTTCGTGTGGGGCGGGTGGATCTTCGTCACCGGTGCGGTGATCTGCGGGCTGCTGCTGCGGTCGGGTGCCCCGGCCCGCGCTCCTGAAGGCGCTTCCTCGGACGCCCCGGTCGCGGTGCACATGTAGGCCTCGTACGCGGCAGGGCAGACGGACTTTGCTCCCCGAAGTGTCATGAGGGGTCCCCATAGGACAAAATTTGTCCTATGGGGACCC
>NZ_JBFBBY010000205.1:0-12238 GCF_040682875.1 Amycolatopsis sp. NPDC051071
GGCGCACGGTGTCGGCGTACAGCCACGCGCCGCCGTCTTCGAGGTCGTCGCGGGCAAGGAAGGGGGCCTTCACGTACTTGGGGGACTGGGCCTTCAGTACTCGTAAGGGTCCTTCGGCGCCGGAACCTGCCGCACCGAGGTGAGCGTGAAGTCCGGCATGTAGCTGTTTCCCCGCACCGCCGTCCCCGGGACGACGACGCCGGTCACCTCCAGCCAGGTGTCGTTGCCGAAATCCGAGACGCCCTCCCCCACCAGCCGCACGGTGATCGGGAAGGCGTCGGCTGCGCAGCAGCCGATGACCAGCCGGGCCAGCATCGTGTTGCCCTCGTTGTGCACGACGAAACCGGACAGCTTCACCGTGCGCCCGTTCAGCGTCCCGCTCTTGTCCCAGCCGGCGCGGCTGACGAAATCGTTGACCTCCAGCGGCACTACGTCGCCGGCGGGCAGGGGTGGGAAGGCGGCCGCGTTGCTCGCCGAGGCGCTCTGCGGTGCCCTGGCCTCGGTGCGGGTCACCGAGTCCGCGCCCAGTGCGGGTGGCGCGACCAGGAAGACGGCCAGCACCGGCACCATCAGCAGCCACGCCGACCGTGTGTGGTGGTCGTGCGCGTGGGCATCCAAGGCGGCGGCCCGCGCGGCCAGCAGGTCCCGGACGATCGCGACGGCGCCCAGCGCGACCATCACGGCGCCGCCCGCGATGATCCACGGCTGCTGCGCGGGTTTCACGTAGCGCAGGTAGTCGCCGTTGACGGTGATCTTCAGCAGCGCCCCGCCCAGCAGGATCAGCAGGATGTTCTGGGTCTCGCGTTTCACGCGCCACCTCCGAGGATGAGCACGCCCGAGACGACAGCGCAGGACAGCGCGACGACGAACGTCACCGGCGCGAACCGCAGCGCGAACGACTTGCCGAAGGTGCCGGTCTGCAGTGCGAACAGTTTCACGTCGATGGCCGGGCCGACCACGAGGAACACCAGTTTCGGCACCAGCGGCACCGCGGTCAGCGACGCGGCGACGAACGCGTCGGCCTCACTGCACAGTGCCAGCACGACGGCCAGCACGGCCATCACCAGCACCCCGAGCACGACCTGCTCCCCCAGCACGCCAAACCATTTGGCCGGCACGAGGACGTTCATCGCGGCCGCGATCATCGCGCCCAGCACGAGGAAACCACCGGCCTCGACCAGATCACCGCGCGCGGTCTCGGCGAACGTCTTCCAGCGCGAACCGTGCTGGACTTCGGGAAGACGCCGCAGGGCGCGCTCCGCGATCCAGTCGAGCTTGCCCCATTTCGCCCACAGCCAGCCCATCACCATCGCGGTGGCGAGCGAACCGGCGAACCGGGCGAACACCATCTCCGGGTTGCCGGGGAACGCGACAGCGGTGGCGACCAGGACCACCGGATTCACCGCGGGCGCGGCCAGCAGGAACGTCAGCGCGGCCGCGGGCGCGACGCCCTGGCCGATCAGCCGTCGCGCCACCGGCACCGAAGCGCATTCACAACCCGGAAGCGCCACCCCGGCCAGACCCGCGACGCCGACGGCCGCACCGGCTCGCCGGGGAAGCACCTTCTCCAGCACCCGCGCGGGGACGAACGCCGCGATCGCCCCGCTGATCAGCACCCCGAGCACCAGGAACGGCAGCGCCTGCACACAGACGGCGACGAACACCGTCGAGCCGGTCCGCAGCGCCGGCACGTCGAACACCTGCTGGAGCCAGCCCTGCCCGAGGATCGCGATCAGCAGGATCGCGCAGAGCACCTCGATCGAGGTGATCTTGAACCGCCGGGCCGGCTTCTTCTCCGTGGCGCTTCTGGAAATGGTTTCCATGCGCGGAATGATGCCAGGTGACCCTGTGTGGAGGAGATCAGTCCCCGGGTGTGGTGCCCAGCAGATCGGTACGCAGCTGCGACGCGGTCGACACGACCAGCATGAGCAACGTCCCGAGCGGCGAGGGCTCCATCCCCTCGGCCGGGAACGCGTACCTCAGCGTGATGTCGATGCCCTTCTCCGAGCGCACCACACCGAGCGTCCCGAACAAACCCTGACCGGCACGTTCCGCCGCCGAAACCGCGATCGCCGGGTCGTCCGGCAGATCCCAGGCGACCACGCAGGTCAGGCTCAGCACGGTCAGCCCTTCGGCCAGCCGGGTCGCCTGGATGACGCAGGGGACGTCCGCGTGCGCGAAGGTCAGGGCGCCGTCGTCGTCGACGTGGACTTCCAGGTAGCGCTCAAGTGCTTCGCGTGCCGACGTCAGCAACGCCGCCGTGTCCGCTGCTTCGGTGGTCATGCGGTCCCTTCAGAAGCCTTGTCGATGGCGCCGCCGAAGCGCCTGTCCCGTTTCGCGAATTCGAGGCACGCCCGCCACAGGTGGGTGCGGTCGAAATCGGGGAAAAGTGTGTCCTGGTAAACCATCTCGGCGTAGGCCGACTGCCAGAGCAGGAAGTTCGACGTCCGCTGCTCCCCCGACGGCCGCAGGAACAAGTCCACGTCCGGCATGTCGGGCTGGTACAGGTACTTCCCGATGGTCTTCTCGGTGACCTTGTCCGGGTTCAGCTTCCCGTCGGCCACGTCCTGCGCGATCCGGCGCATCGCGTCGGCCAGTTCGGCACGGCCGCCGTAGTTGACGCACATGGTCATGTTCAGCGCCGTGTTGTCCTTGGTCTTCTCCTCGGCGACCTGCAGTTCCTTGATGACGCTCGCCCACAGCTTCGGACGGCGGCCCGCCCAGCGGATGCGGACGCCGATCGAACCGAGGTAGTCGACCTGACGGCGGATGGTGTCGCGGTTGAAGCCCATCAGGAAGCGGACCTCTTCCGGGCTCCGCTTCCAGTTCTCGGTGGAGAAGGCGTACACCGAAAGCCATTTGACGCCCAGCTCCACGGCACCGCTGGCGACGTCGATCATCACCGCTTCACCGCGTTTGTGGCCTTCGATCCGCGGCAGGCCACGCTGGTTGGCCCAGCGGCCGTTGCCGTCCATCACCAGCGCCACATGCTTCGGGAGCAGTTCCTGGGGGATCTCCGGCGGCCGGGCACCGGACGGATGCGGCTCCGGCGCGCGAAGTTCGAATTGTGACGCTTTGTTCTCGCGTCCCCTGCGCAGCACCTGCGAGCCTCCTGATCGAGTGAACCTGTGTCCGCGACCCTACTGCGCCGGGATGATGGTCTCCCGCGCACGCCTCTCCACCAGCGGCAGCGACCGCAGCTGCCGCTCCAGATGCCACTGCAGATGCGCCGCGACCAGGCCGGACGCGTCCCGCCGCGGCACCGGCAGCGAGGCCTCGGCCACCGTCCACTCGCCGTGCAGCAGCGCCGCGAGCAGGGTCAGGACCTCGTGCGAGGGATGCACGCAACCGGGGACGCGGCAGTTCGGGCACATCGAGCCGCCCGCGGACACGCTGAACGCCTTGTGCGGCCCCGGCAGGCCGCACCGGGCGCATTCGGTGATCGCCGGCGCCCAGCCCGCGTAGGCCATGGCACGCAGGAAGAAGGCGTCGAGGACGAGGGAACTGTCGCGTTCGCCGCCCGCCAACGCACGCAGCGCCCCGACGACAAGCATGTAGAGCTTGAGCACCGGCTCGCCCTCTTCGGCGGACAGCCTGTCCGCCGTCTCGGCGATGGCGCTCGCGGCCGTGTAGCGCTGGTAGTCCGCCACCAGCGGCAGCGCGAAGGCGTCGACCGTCTCCACCTGGGTGATCACGTCGAGGGAACGGCCGGTGTAGAACTGGACGTCGACGTGCCCGAACGGCTCCAGCCGCGCCCCGAAGCGCGACGAGGTCCGACGCACGCCTTTCGCGACCGCACGGACCTTGCCGTGCCGCCGCGTGATCAGGGTGACGATCCGGTCGGCCTCACCCAGCTTGTGCGTCCGCAACACCACCCCGGTGTCGCGATAGAGGTTCACCACCCCGACATCGTCCCATCTGGGACCGACATCGGGGTGGTGCGCCCCGAAATCAGCAGTAGCTGCCGTAGCAGCTGCTGTAAGTGGTCGCCGACGCCGCGAGGATGACGGCGAAGATGATCCAGAGGATCGAGAGCAGGCAGCCGATGCCACCGATGATGGTGGCGATCAGGCAGAGCGTCTTCGTCGACTTCGACGCCTGCTCCGCCATCATGTAGTTGCCCTGCATCTTGTACGTGTTGACCTCGTTGGACTTCATGATCGCGAAAATCGCGATGATCCAGAAGAGGAAAATGCAGCCGATCGCCCAGCCCTTGTAATCCTTGATGGCGTTGATGTCACCGCCACCACCACCCGGCATGCCGCCGGGAGCGCCGTAAGCGGGCTGGCCATACGGGGCGGGCTGACCGTAGGGGGCGGGCATGCCGCCCGAAGGGGGGCCATAGCCAGGCTGCTGCTGGCCGTAGGGCTGCTGCTGGCCGTAAGGGTTGGTCATCGAAGTCTTCCTCGTTGTTCTTTCTGTCTTACCGCGCGGCTAGAACGCCGTCGCGACGGCCAGGATGATCCAGAGAATGGAGAAGAGGCAGCCGACGCCACCGATGATCGAAGCGATCATGCACATGGTCTTCGTCGACTTCGACGCGTCCATGGCGGCGGCGTAGTTGCCCTGCATCTTGTACGTGTTGACCTCGTTGGACTTCATGATCGCGAAAATCGCGATGATCCAGCAGAGGAAGATGCAGCCAATCGCCCAGCCCTTGTAGTCGGGGATCGAGTTGATGTCGCCGCCGCCGGGCATACCGCCCGGGCCACCGCCACCGTAGGGCGAAGGCTGGCCGTACGGCGCGGGCTGACCGTAGGGCGCCGGCTGGCCATAGGGCATCGGGTTGGCTCCCGACGGCTGGCCGTACGGCGACGGCGTGGCGCCGGACGGGGGTCCGTAGCCGGGCTGAGGCTGCTGGCCATAGGGCTGCTGCTGGCCGTAGCCGGGCTGCTGGCCGTACGGGTTCGTCATCGGTTCCCCACTTTTGTCGTGCTTTCCGGCGGGTGGATCCCGCCGGTCCGGGTGCTACTGCTGCGGCGTTCCGGGCTGGTTCGGCCCGTCCGCACCGGGCAGCTGCTGCCTCAGCTGGTCCGGTGTGATCTTCTGCGTCGGCTCGGCTTCGTCGAATCCGGACGGCGCCTGCCCGCTCTGCTGCCCCGAACCGGGGCGAAGCACCTGTGTCGGCTCGGCCTCGCCGAAGCCCGGTCCAGGCTGGGACTCCGGGGACGGCGGCGCGGTTCCCGGCGGCTGCTGCCCGAACGGGCTCGGCTGGGACTGCTGCGGTGCCTGCTGCTGCCCGAACGGTTGCTGGGGTTGCTGCTGTCCGAACGGCTGCTGGGGCTGCTGACCGAAGGGCGACTGCTGCGGCGGCTGTCCGAACTGGCCCGGCTGCGCGCCGAAAGGCGCCGACGGCTGCTGCGGCGGCGCGGGGAAGCCCGTGGACTGGCCGAACGGCGCGGCGGCGGGCGCGGCGTCTGCCGGGACCACGACGGTGCTGAGGATTTTGTCCGCGAACGTCTGGCTCTTGTCGTCCCACAGCGGCCAGAGGTAGCCGAGCCCGCAGACCCAGCCGTCGAGGTTGTGGCACAGGTCGCGGACGAAGGCCATCAGCGGGCCGATGGGCTGGCCGTCGGCCTCGCGGACGAGCTTGATCTTCAGGATCTTCTTGCCGAGGGACTGGCCGGTGTTCCCCGTCTGGATCCACCGGTTGTAGAGCGTCCAGCCGAACGCCGCGACGTAGCCGATACCGGCGATGATGCCACCGATGACCGAGGACACGTTCGTGGCGATGACGATACCGATGATCGGCAGGATGACGATCGGTCCGAAGTCGATGAGGGCCGCCGCGGCCCGCAGGCCCCAGTGGGCGTAATCCTGCCGAGGACCGAACTGGGGCGCCTGGCCGAAGGGCGCCTGCTGGCCCGGCTGCTGCCCGAAGGGCGAGGGTTGCGGCTGCTGTCCGAACGGCTGCTGCGGCTGCGGTGACTGCTGCCCATCCCCGAACCCGGGCCGCGGCTGCTGTCCCGGCGGCTGCTGGCCGTAGGGAGTGGTCATCGAAATCCCCTCGCTGGTTCCTCGCCCCTGCCGCACGGGACCTCGTGCGGCGACCCGGCCTGAATGTACGGCATGGGACACGCCGAGCAGACCGGTGCGCGGGAGCGTACTCGGTCCCACCGACGATCCGGGGCCCGGCCCGGCGCTCAGACCTTCAGCGAGGTGAACGGGGCGAAAGGCAGGTTACGGATCACGAACCAGACGACGAACACGACACCGTACGCGAGCGGAGTCCAGCGCCAGTGCAGCCAGCTGTTCATCGCCCGGCCGCGGAGCCTGCCGACCGTCCAGGCGGCGGTGCTCCAGATGAGCATGAGGATGACCACAAAGGACACCGCGTTGTAATGCAGTGCGGCGGGGATGTCACCGTGCAGCACGCTGTAGACCATCCGCATGCCACCACAGCCGGGGCACGAGATACCCAGCAGCGCCTTGGTGGGACAGATCGGAAGCGGCCCGCCGGGGGTGGTGGGATCGCCAAGCCAGAGTACGACGCAGCCGAGCCCGGCACCGGCCGCGATGGCCAAGGACGGTCCCAGCGCGCGGGCCCGTGCTTTGAACCCGCGCGCCGGGAATCCCGTGTAGACGGTCGTCGTCACGGCGCGAAACTTCCCGCCGACGCACCGATGAAGATCATCACCACGACGAAAATGATGTACAGCAAGAAGAATCCGCCGGTGACGATCGCTCCCCACATCGACCACTTCTTGGCGTCGTCAGCGGCTTTATGGGCTTCGGCGTGGAAGCCCTGCGCCCACAACGTCTCTACCTGGCTCGACTTCACGATCGCGACGATACCCAGCGGCAAACAGCACAACACGGTGCAGAGAATGGCCCACACCAGGTTGTTGTCCGGCGGCGGGCCGTAGTTCGGCATGCCACCGTAATACGGCTGCTGCGGCGGAGGCCCGCCCGGAGGCGGGTAGTTCGGGTACTGGTCGGTCATGAAGTCTCCCCCTCGGTCGCTATCAGCGGTAGTTGTTCACATCGACCGAGTTAGCGTAGACACCGAGCACGACGAAGAAGACGACGTACAGAATGGCGACCACGACACCGGAGATCGCGGCGATGATGGCCCACTTCTTGGCGGCCTTGGCCGCCTCTTCCGCGGCGGCGGGCTGACCCTGCGTCCAAAGGCTGTTCACCTGGGTCGATTTGACGATCGAGACGATACCGAAGGGCGGGCAGCACAGGACCGTGCTGAGGATCGCCCACACCAGGTTGTTGTTGGGCGGCGGGCCCGGGTTGTTGAAGCCGCCTCCGCCCTGAGGGTCGCCGGAGTAGTTGGGCAGGCCCTGGTTGTCGGTCATTTACCGCTTTCCCTTCACGAATGAAATGTCGAACTGGACCCGGACGCCGCCGCCCGATCGGCGATCACCGGAGTCGAGGAGTGAGACTCTAGGGTTCGCCGTCCGGTTCCACACCATCAACCGGTGTCCGCGACCGAATCGAGACATACCGTTCAGGAGAAATCAGTCAGAAGCCCAGCCGTCGCAACTGACGGGGGTCACGCTGCCACTCTTTGGCGACCTTGATGTGCAGGTCGAGGTAGATCTTTGTGCCGAGAAGACCCTCGATCTGCTGCCGGGCGCGGGCGCCGACGTCCTTGAGCCGCTCACCCTTGTGCCCGAGGATGATGCCCTTCTGGCTCGGCCGTTCCACATAGAGGAACGCGTGCACGTCGATCATGTCGTCCCTGCCCTCGTGCGGCAGCATTTCTTCGACGGTCACGGCGATCGAGTGCGGGAGTTCGTCACGGACACCTTCCAGCGCGGCCTCGCGGATCAGCTCGGCGACCAGGGTCTGCTCGGGCTCGTCGGTGAGTTCGCCGCCCGGATACAGTTGCGGGCCTTCGGGAAGGTGGCGTACCAGCAGGTTCGCGAGCGCGCCGACCTGGAAACCGTCCACAGCGGACACCGGGATGAGTTCGGCGAACTCCATGACCTCCTGCAGCGCGAGCAGTTGCTCGGCGACCTGCTCGGGTTTCACCAGATCCGTCTTTGTGACGATCCCGACCACGGGCGTGCGCAGGGCGATCTTCTTCAGCTCCGCGGCGATGTACCGGTCACCGGGACCGACCTTTTCGTTGGCGGGTACGCAAAGCCCGACGACGTCCACTTCGGACCATGTCGAGTGGACGATGTCGTTGAGCCGCTCGCCGAGCAGCGTCCTCGGGCGATGCAGTCCCGGCGTGTCGATGATCACCAGCTGCGCGTCGTCGCGGTGGACGATGCCACGGATGGCGTGCCGGGTGGTCTGCGGTTTGCTGGAGGTGATCGCGACCTTGCTGCCGACGAGCGCGTTGGTCAGCGTGGACTTGCCCGCGTTCGGCCGTCCGACGAAACAGGCGAATCCGGAGCGATGCGGTTCGGTCATCGGTCCAGCACCTTGCCACTCGAATCGGCCAGGTGGATCGGCGCCGTTTCGGAAATGTCCCGCACGGCGTGCGCGGACTCCTCTTTCAGTAGCCCTTCGTCGCTGACGACGACGGCGGCCTCGATGCCCTCGGCGCCGCTCGACACGGCAGCGGCGACGGCGGCCTGCAATGCGGTGAGCTTGAACGACGGCTGGTCGACCGTGCTCGCCGCGTAGGTCCGGCCGTCGGAGTCGCGGAGCGCGGCGCCTTCGGCGGCCTGGGTGCGGGCTCGCGCGGACCGGGCCAGCGTCACCAGCTTCTGGTCCTCGGCGTCCAGCTCAGGCATGTTCGACACTCCTGTCACTTTCATCGGGCTGCGGGACCCGGGTGCGACGCCTGCCCTGTGCCGCGTCGTTCACCGCGTCCGCGTCGGCGGGGTGGACGACCACCGTGGTGATCCGCATCCGCCCGCGCCGGTCCTTACCGCCTTCGGCGAACAGCCGAAGTCCGGCGACCTCGGCTTCGGCCCCCGGCAGCGGGACCCTACCCAGTCGCTCCGCGAGCAGCCCGCCCACGGTCTCCACGTCGTGGTCTTCGAGGTCGATCCCGAACAGTTCGCCGAGGTCGTCGATCGAGAGCCGGGACGAGACGCGGACCGCGCCGTTCTCCAGTTCCTCGACCTCGGGGCGTTCGTCGGTGTCGGATTCGTCGGTGATCTCGCCGACGATCTCTTCGAGGATGTCCTCGATGGTCAGCAGGCCGGCGGTGCCGCCGTACTCGTCGACCGCGATCGCCATGTGGTTGTGCGAGACCTGCATTTCCTTGAGCAGGTCGTCGAGCCGTTTGGAATCCGGGACGAAGCCGGCCGGGTTCATCAGTTCCCCGACCCGGCGCTGCCGGCCGTCCTCGGCCATGTAGGCCTGCATGAGGTCCTTGATGTTGACCACACCGGAGACGTCGTCGACGGATTCGCCGATCACCGGCAGCCGGGTGAACCCGGTGCGCAGGGCCAGCGCGAGTGCCTGGCGCACGGTCTTCTCGTGCTCGATCCAGACGATCTCCGTACGCGGCACCATGACCTCGCGCGCGACGGTGTCACCGAGTTCGAACACCGAGTGGATCATCTCGCGTTCGGATTCCTCGACGACGCCGCGTTCCTGCGCCAGGTCGACCAGTTCACGCAGCTCGACTTCGGAGGTGAACGGGCCTTCGCGGAAGCCGCGGCCCGGGGTGATGGCGTTACCGACGACGATCAGCAGCTTGCTGAGCGGTCCGAGGATGGAGCCGAGGACGCGGACCGGTCCGGCGACGACCAAGCCGATCCGGTACGGGTGCTGGCGGCCGAGGGTGCGCGGGCCGACGCCGATGAGCACGTAGCTCACCACGACCATCACGGCACCGGCGACGACGACGGCGAGCCACAGCGGCCGGATCCAGCCGAGGATGTCGACGGTGACCAGCACGGTGGCGGTCAGCTCGCAGGTCATCCGCAGCAGCAGGATCAGGTTGATGTGGCGACGGCGTTCGGTGATGACCAGCGCGAGCTGCCGCGCGCCGGGACGGCCCAGCCGGACGAGGCCGTCGGCGCGGGCCTTGGAGACCGTGCTGATCGCGGCGTCGGCGGCCGCGAACACCCCGGCCAGCAAAATCAGCGCGATAGCGATGAGCAGCAGTGCCGTCGGACTGCCCATGACTAGGCGGGGGGTTCTTCGGCGGGCACGGTGTCGAGGCCTGCCGTGCCGAGAAGCCGGTCGTCCGCGGTGCGCTGCGCGTCACGCCGGTCCACCGCGGCCACCGCGGCCTGGAACTCGCCGAGTATCCGCTTTTGCAGGCCGAACATCTCGCGTTCCTCGGCGGGCTCGGCGTGGTCGTAGCCGAGCAGGTGCAGCACGCCGTGCGTGGTGAGCAGGTGCAGCTCGTCCATCAGGCCGTGCCCGGCGGTCTTGGCCTGGTCCTTCGCGAACGCCGGGCAGAGCACGATGTCGCCGAGCAACGCGGGCGACGCGTCGGGCGCGTCGGGGCGGCGGGAGGAGTCGAGCTCGTCCATGGGGAAGGCCATGACGTCGGTGGGACCTGGCAGGTCCATCCACCGTTCGTGCAGGTCCTCCATCACTTCGAGGGTGACGAGGAGGATGGACAGCTCGGCGAGCGGGCTGACCTCCATCTTGTCGAGTGCGAAGCGGGCGGCCGACACGATCGAGGTCTCGTCGACGTTCACGCCCGATTCATTGGCGATCTCGATGCTCATGAACGCCGCTGACCTTTCCAACCGCTGCCCTGGCCCCGGTTGCCCTGGTCCTGGCTGTCCTGCACTGCCTGCCACTTCTCGTACGCGTCGACGATGTCGCCGACGAGCTTGTGCCGCACCACGTCCTGGCTGGTGAGCTGAGCGAAGTGGAGGTCCTCGACGCCTTCGAGGATGTCCCGGACCACCCGGAGGCCGCTCTTCTGGCCATTGGGGAGGTCGATCTGGGTGACGTCGCCGGTGACGACGATCTTGGCACCGAACCCGAGCCGGGTGAGGAACATCTTCATTTGTTCCGGCGTGGTGTTCTGCGCCTCGTCGAGGATGATGAAGGCGTCGTTAAGGGTGCGGCCGCGCATGTACGCGAGCGGCGCGATCTCGATGGTGCCCGCCTGCATGAGGCGCGGGATCGACTCGGGCTCGACCATGTCGTGCAGCGCGTCGTAGAGCGGGCGCAGGTACGGGTCGATCTTCTCGTTGAGCGTGCCCGGCAGGTAGCCGAGGCGCTCGCCCGCTTCGACGGCCGGGCGGGTCAGCACGATGCGGCTGACCTGCTTCGCCTGCAGGGCCTGGACGGCCTTGGCCATGGCGAGGTACGTCTTGCCGGTACCGGCGGGGCCGATGCCGAACACGATCGTGTGCTTGTCGATGGCGTCGACGTAGCGTTTCTGGTTGAGCGTCTTGGGCCGGATCGTCTTGCCGCGCCGGGAGATGATGTTCATGCTCAGCACTTCGGCAGGCGACTCGTGGTCACCGGTGGAGAGCATGCCGACGGTGCGGCGGACGGTGGCCGGGTCGACCTGCTGGCCGCGGCCGGCGATGGTCACGAGTTCGGCGAAGACACGCTCGGCGAAGGCGACGTCGGCCGGGGTCCCGGTCAAGGTGACCTCGTTGCCCCGGACGTGGACGTCGGCGGCGAGGAGTTCCTCGGCGACGCGGAGGTTTTCGTCCCTTGAGCCGAGCAGGCTGAGCGCGGCGGCGTCGGGGATGGGGAATCGGGACTGGGCCGCTTCGGTGATGGAGGCCTCGTCGGCCTTCGTTGTGACGTCCGTGGGAACGTCGGGTCGGGCGGCTTCACCCGGTACGGTTCCGGCCACGTGGCCTCTGGCCTACTTCCTGCGCTTACGCTGCGATTTCCAACGACTCTGACTTGGTCGATGCTACTGGTTGCGGATGTCGGTACGCAGTCCGGTTTCTCCCGGCCGTGACCTTCAGCGGCCGAAATGTCCCAGCTGCTCGCCGCCGAGCACGTGCGCGTGCACGTGGAAGACGGTCTGCCCGGCGTCACCGTCGGTGTTGAACACCACCCGGTAGCCGGACTCGGCGATCCCTTCGAGTTCCGCGACCTTCTTCGCCGCCAAGGCGATATCCGCGAGCACCTGCGGATCGGCGGCGGCCACCTCGGCGACGTTCCGGTACCGCTTCTTCGGCACCACGAGCACGTGGACCCGCGCTTGCGGCGCTATGTCCCGAAACGCATACGTCGTCGCGTCCTCGTACACCTTCTCGGCCGGGATCTCCCCCGCGATGATCCGCTCGAACAACGTCTCCGCGTCACTCATCCCCCCACCCTATCCCCCACCTGCCCACGAGCAGGTGAGCCAAGGACATGAAGGCCCCCTTCCTAGCGCCTAGCGCAA
>NZ_JBFBBY010000206.1:0-12232 GCF_040682875.1 Amycolatopsis sp. NPDC051071
TCTGGTGTGGTAACTCGATCCAACCCGACGAGGTTTCTTCACGCTCACAGGGGGTTCACGTGGGTTACAGACACAACTTCCGGCAACCTGCTTAGGCAAGGAGACATCACGTCGGCCGCCGGATCATCCCAGCGTTGATCACCGACAGGCGACGACGCGACCCGCTGTGACCGCATTTCCATGAACCCGACTTGCATATCCGCCGCGCGGCCGGTCGCGGTGCCGTCCTCGTTCACGACGAACCGCACGAGCGGACCGGACGCGAGATCGGCGCGCATAGGTGCGAGGATCACACACCCGGCCGCGTGTGCGCCACCCACGAGCGCGGCAACTGTCCGATGTGGACTCCGGCCGTAGCGATGACCCGATCGAACTCACCGGACACAGTATCGGCCGCGCCATCGGCCACATGTGCGTGCACGTTGCCGAACCCGGCTTCATCAAGACGCGTGCGCGCGTCGGCCGCCATCACCGTGTCAATCTCGACGGTGTCAACATTTCCTTGTGCACCAACGAGAGTAGCCAGAAGCGCAGCGTTCCAGCCGGTACCCGTGCCAATCTCTAGCACCGAATGTCCTTGCCGCACATCGAGTTCAGCCAACATTCCGAGCACTGCGGACGGCATCGATGCTGAACACGTCGGCCGATCACCGACGTCAGGCCACACGGTTGCACCGTCATCGAATTGCGTCACGATCACACGATTCGAGTAGACCGCACGCATCCACCGTTGCGAATCGTCGGCGCGGTCGACGGGTTCGTACGGACCATCCCCGACCTCCTGAACCCACATGCGCGCCGGAATGAACAATTCCCGAGGAACCGTGTGCAGCAACGCAAGGCACTCGGCCGGGAACTTCCCGGCCGAGTCCAATTCTTCGATCAGCGGACGCACACCGTCATCACTGGCGGCAACAGTCACTTGTCTTCTTCCTCGAACTTGTCAGGGTCGAGGTCCTTACCGGTTTTCCCAGTGCTCTTGTCGTCTTCGACCGAGTGATCGTTCGTGTCCTTGCCCATTTGCCACCCTTCCGTTCCGACGCCACGGTGGACTTCCCGGTGGCGGGAAGCCCACCGAGGACGATCAGGAAAGGATCTTCGGCCATTTCGTGACGTTACAACGTGTGCCGATCCAGGAACGCCGCGACGTCGTCGGGATCCTCCAGCGGCAGGGGGTAGACGACCGGCGGTCCCGTTGCCGAATTAGGCGTGGTCCCGCGCGACCGCCCGGCTGAACGCGGCCGGGCTGTGGCCGCCGACGACGATCCGCGGGCCACCCGGCCGCACCGGGCGGGGGAAGCGATGCTGGACGGCGCCCGTGCCCTCCTGGCGCGCTGGGACGAGACGCGGCGGGCGGTCACCGGCGGGGCCCACGATCCCACTCTGACGGTCGGTTTCCAGACCAGGATCGGCCGCGGCCTGATCCCGCGGGTCACCGAGCGGATGGCGCCCGGGTGGAAGCCGCGCTTCCGGCAGGTGCCGTGGCGTGACCCTTCCGCGGGGCTGGCCGGCGGCGAGGTCGACGTCGCGTTCGCCTGGCGGGTGGCCGCGAGCGAGCCACTGTGGGTCGCGCTGCCCTCCGGACATCGGCTCCCCGGGCTCGATGAGGTCCCGTTCGCCGATCTCGAGGGCGAGCCGTTCGCGCGCTGCCGCCCTCGGAGCGGTCGCCTCGGGACTTGGCGTGGCGCTGCTTAGACCCGGTCTCAAAACTCGGCGTGTCGCTAGGTGAACCAACGGCCCGCCCCTGGCTCCGCACCGCCTGCCTGTGGGCCCGGCCCGACGGACCGGAGGTCTGTCAGGGAGACTGGGGGCCAGTGCCCGCCCTCTCGATCTGGAGTCTTTGATGCCGCAAGGGACCGTCCGTTGGTTCGACGCCGAACGGGGTTTCGGCTTTCTCGCGCCCGAGGACGGCTCGCCGGACGTGTTCGTGCACGCCTCCGAGATCGTCGGGGACGGCGGCGCGAAAGTGCTCCGCGAGGGTCAGGCCGTCGTGTTCGAGGTCGGCGAGAACGACCACGGGCCCCAGGCGCTGCGCGTTCGCGTCACCGCCGATGCGGCCACCGGCAGCGCCGTGGGCCTGCTCGGCACCGTCAACTGGTACGAGCCGGGCAAGGGGTACGGCTTCGCGTCGCCGGACGGCGGCGGCGCCGACATCTTCGTGCACAGCTCCGCCATCGTGACCGGCGGCGTGGTCACCGAGGGGCAGCGGGTGGCCTTCCTGATCGTCGAAGGCGAGCGCGGCCCGCAGGCCGGGCACGTGATCCCGCTGGGAGCAGGGGCCGGCTCACCCGCTGCGGCTGTTATCGCGGACGGTGCCGACGGCACGGTGGCCTGGTACGACGAGGACAAGGGCTTCGGCTTCATCAACCCCGACTCCGGCGCCGGGGACGTCTTCGTTCACGCCCGGGCCCTGGCCGAGGGGCTGACGTGGCTCGCGGAGGGCGACCGCGTCGCCTACGAGGTGGCTAGTGGAGACAAGGGCCCGCAGGCCCGCGACGTGCACCTGGTCCGGGGCACCGAGCCCCAGACGGCGCCGCAGCGGTCGGCACCTGCCGCGGCCGCAGGGCCGGCGGCGCGGGACGTGCCCGTACGAGGCGGCGAGGGCGTCGTCGCGCGCTACGACGACGACCGCGGCTTCGGCTTCATCACCCCGGACGCAGGCGGCGACGATCTCTTCGCCCACGTGTCCGTGATCATGGGGTCGGAGCCGCTGCAGAAGGGTGACCGGGTCCGGTACGCGGTGCGTCAGAGCGACCGGGGCCCGCAGGCCGACCGCATCGAACGCCTCTGAAGAGGCGGCCCCACCGATGGCTGATCACTTCCCGACGAGAGTGCTCGTTCATCCCCGTCGATGGTGCCGTCAGCAACGCGGCCGCAGCCTCCTCCAGGAGATCGATCTCCTTCGTGGTGACGGGGCCCCGTGCCGACCCGAGGACCTGCTCCGCGCTCAGAAGCTCACCAGTCACCCCACCCAACGACACAGAGCTACCGATGTATCCCAAACGAGTGAATGGATGCGTTAGACCTGGTCGCAGAGCTCGATCTTTAGGAGTCGGCGGACGTTGATCACGGTGCAGGCCAGCGTGAGTAGCGCCAGCGTGGTGCGTTCGGTCCGGTCGTAGCGCAGCCCGAGGCGTTTGAACCGCAGCAGCCAGGAGATGGTGCGTTCGACGACCCAGCGGACCCGGCCGAGGCGGGACTTGCCCTCAATCCCGCGCCGGGCGATACGGACCTTGATACCGCGGCGGGTCAAATAGCGGCGGCAGCGGCGGTAGTCGTAGCCTTTGTCGGCGTGCAGCTTGTCCGGTCCGCATCGTGGCCGGCCCGCCCGGCCGTGGTGGCCGCGCACGGTCGGGTTCGTGTCCAGCAGCGGCTCGAACAGCATGCTGTCGTGGGTGTTTGCCGCCGCGTCACCGGTCTGCCGCCCGCCGAACTCGGCGTCGTCTGGCGGGCCGATGACGATCGGGAGGCCGTCGAGACGTTCGTCGAGGCGGCCTTCCGCTGCGTGTGCGAGGAGCTCAGGACTCCGTGACGAGTTTGCCGATCTCCTGGTCGAAGTCGAACCATTCCGGCTCGGCACCGGCGGGCACCAGGTCGTAGGTGAGGTCGAGGAACTCGGCCAGCTCCTGTGCCGGGGCTTCGAGGACCGCGCAGCCGTCGGGCGCACTGAGTGCGAACACCACGATCGATGCGTCGTCGGCCGGGCTGATGATCACGTCGCCCTCACCTGATGGAGTGAGGAGTCCGTCCGCCAGCAGATCACGGCCGAACATCCAGCGGACCGTCCCTCCGCCCGAGTGGTAGGCGACCACGACGGCGTAGGGATCCTCCGCGTCGTACTCGAGATCGGCCTGGACGGGGAGGGGGTCGGCACCGAAAGTGCGCAGACCGAAGACGATCGTCCCCCGGATGAGGTTGTTTTCCTTGTCCAACGCTTCGGCCCCTTACGTTCGGTTGCTGTTGATCTTCAGTCATGGATAACGCAATGTGAAGGCTTTTCGTGACCCCAATCGACAACTTTCACACGTTCGGCTGAGAGCTGTGTCTCACGTGCTCACGGACGGTCTTCGCTGTGCACGTGGGGTGAGCGGCCGGTAATAGGATCATTCGTGCAAGGGAAAGAGATTCCGCACGTGCATATTCCGGTGAAGGAAAATAGCCAACCATTCGGCGGATGGTTTCGATATTCCTCGCGGTTAACATCGACATTGCGTCGTTCGCGAATTGCTGGAGTCCGGCGTGGCTCCGTCCTGGACCTCGGCGAGCATGATCGTTGTGGATTGGGAAGGAGACCGAGTAATGGGCGTGCGAATCACCATCACCATTCCGAAGGAAGACCTTCGGCGGCGCGAGGCCGTTTACGGGTCGTCGCGGCGGCGGGCGCTGCCGGGGTGCGTGCTGCCATCGTCCCGATCCGGTGACGGGACCGGCCCGGCTGTGCCGAGAGTCCAGGGACGTCGCGGTGATTGACCGGCTCCCGCTGCGCGTCGGGCAGGCCGACATCGACCGGCTGGAAGGCGTCATCGGCGTGCTCCGGGCGCGTGATTACCGGGAAGGCGGCGGTTCCTGCCGGGAACTGCTGCGGGTGCTGGAGCCGTACGGCACCGCGCTGCGCCGCGGGATGATGTCCGAGGCGCTGGCGCGGAAGCTGGCGGGTGTGGTCGCCGATCTGCACAATCTCCTCGGGTGGACGGAATTCGACTCCGGCCGCCCCGTCCGGGCCGAGCGGCACTTCCGCCGCGCGCTCGAACTCGCGCAGGAGGCGGGAGACGACGACCTCGTCGCCAACATCCACTACCGGCTCGGCCGGATGTACTTGCACCATCGCTCCCCGGCGGAGGCACTCGACCAGTTCGGACAGGGTCAGCGCGCCGCGCGCCGGGCCGGAACGCCGCTGTCGCAAGCGATCCTCTCGGCCAATGAGGCGTGGGCGTACGCGCTCCTCGGCGACGTCCGGCAGGCGCTGGACAAGCTTTCCGTTGCCCCGGAACAGTTCGCTGACGCGCCGTCGGGTGAAGCGCCGTCGTGGTCGGCCTTCTTCACCGCCAACGACATGGCCGCGATGATCGGCACGGTGCGCACCGAACTCGCCAGGCTCGTCGACGTGCGCCACAGCAGGGAGGCCATCCCCGCACTCGTCGAGGCCATCGGCGGCTACGGTCCGGACATGGCGCGCAGCCGGGCGCTGACGATGATCTGGCTCGCCGTCGACCACGCGCTGGAAGGAGACCTGGATCGCGCCGCGGAGGTCGGGCTCGCGGCGATGGAGATCGCGGACGGAATCCGTTCCGCCCGCACGCGTGACCGTTTGCGGCCACTGTCGGAATGCGTACGGAAGCGGGTGGGCGACATTAATGCCCGTGATCTCCTTGACCGGATCGCAACATTTCGCGCGACTGCCTGAGTGCGGGGGAATGAGTGGAGGAATGACCGGATCAATTCGCCCCGGCGTAGGCTCAGAGACATGAAACGGACTTCGTTCGCGCAGTGGCCGTGCTCGATCGCGCGCACCATGGATCTGCTCGGCGACTGGTGGACTCCGCTGGTCCTGCGGGAGGCGTTCTACGGAATCCGCAGGTTCGACGAGTTCCAGCAGGAGCTCGGCATCGCACGCAACACCCTCGCCGACCGGCTGCGCCGCCTGGTCGGCGAGGGCCTGCTGGAAAAGCGGGCCTACCAGGCCGACCCGGTCCGGTACGACTACGTGCTCACCGAGAAGGGAGCCGATTTCTACGGTGTGCTCGCCGCGATGTCACGGTGGGGTGACCGCTGGCTCTCGGGTGAGGGCGGGCCGCCGGTCACCCTCCACCACGACACCTGCGGGCACGACACGCACGCCGAGGTCGTCTGCGCGCGGTGCGCCGGGCAGCTCACCGCGGAGAACACCCGTGCGCGGCTCGGGCCCGGGTATCCGGCGAAGCTCGCGAACCGTCCCGACGTCGCGCGCCGGTTCGCCGCGCAAGAGTCGGCGGAAGGTTTGACAAAGTAAGTCCATCTACGCAACTATCGAGGTCACGAGCATGGGGAGGCGACCACGATGGAGTGGACCGGCGCCAGGTACGCCGACAAACCGACGGTCGAGGTCCAGGCATGGGTCGACGCGGACCCGGAGCGGGTCTGGTCGATCGTCTCGGATGTCCGGCTGATGCCGGAGATGAGCCACGAGCTTCAGTCGGCCGAGTGGTGCGATGGCGCGGAAAGCGCCCAGGTCGGCGGCAAGTTCGTCGGCCGCAACAAGCACGACTCGTTCGGCGAATGGGAGACGACCTCGCACGTCGTCGAATGCGACGCGCCCCGCGTCTTCACCTGGGCGGTCCAAGATCCCGAGACGCCGACCGCGCTGTGGCGGTTCACGCTGGAGCCGGAGAACGGCGGCACGAAGCTCCGGCAGTGGATGCAGCTGGGGCCGGGGCGATCGGGCCTCTCCTTCGCGATCGATCAGATGCCCGACAAGGAACAGAAGATCGTCTTTGTCCGCCTGCGCGAGTTCGAGCACGCGATGACCGGCACCCTCGCCGCGATCAAGGCACGGGCCGAGGCGGCGCGCGGCTGATGCGGGCGGCGACCACGGTCGAGGCCTCGCGTGGCTGGCGGGAGACGCTGGATTTCGTGCTGGAGGCGGAAAAACTCGGCCTCGACGACTGCTGGGTCGCCGAAGCGTGGGGCTCGGACGCGCCGTCCGTTCTCGGTTATCTCGCCGCGCGGACCGACCGGATCCGGCTCGGCTCCGGGATCATCCAGCTCGGCACCCGCATCCCGGTCGCGATCGCGCAGGCCGCGCTGACCCTTTCGGAGCTTTCCGGCGGCCGGTTCGCCCTCGGTCTCGGCGCTTCGGGGCCGCAGGTGATCGAGGGGCTGCACGGCGTGCCGTTCGCCCGCCCGCCGGCACGGATGCGGGAGACCGTCGCGATCATCCGGCAGGCGTTCGCGGGGGAGAAAATTTCGTTCTCCGGCAAGGAGTTCGAGATCCCGCTGCCCGGCGAGGCCAAGCCGATGCGCCTGTCGACGACACCGAATCCGGACATCCCGATCCATCTGGCCACGCTTTCGCCGAAGCTGCTGGAGCTGACCGGCGAGATCGCCGACGGCTGGCTGGGCACCAGTTTCGTTCCCGAGGGGGCACACGCGTATTTCTCGCATCTCGACGCGGGGCTGGCGAAGGCCGGCCGGTCGCGGGCCGATCTCGAAGTGTGCCAAGGCGCCGAGGTCGCGTTCGCTCGCGACGAGGACGAGTTGCGCGGGATGGTCGCGGGCCGGAAAACCGAACTCGCGTTCAGCCTCGGCGGGATGGGTTCGGCGAAGACGAACTTCTACAACAACGCCTACAGCAGGCAGGGCTGGGCCGACGTCGCGGCGGCGGTGCGGGAACGGTGGCAGGGTGGCGACCGCGAGGGCGCGGCCGCGCTGGTGACCGACGAAATGGTGCTGGGCACGACGCTGATCGGCACCGAACCGATGGTGGCCGAGCGGCTGCGTGTGTGGCGCGACGCCGGTGTCGGCACCGTCCGGCTCTACCCGGCGGGGGAGACGGTGGGCGACCGGCTGACCACTCTCGGCCGCGCGCTGGACCTGGTCCGCGCTCTGGGCTGAAGCTCCGCCGAATGCCCGCGCCGGTTGAGGTGACCGGCCGAGCGCGGCCGCCCCGGCGTGCTCCAAGCGGGTAGAACTTGTTTCACTTTTCCGTCCGGGTGGAGAACATGACCTCGCCGATCGCCACGCGAGGAGGATTCATGAATCCCGTCCCCGACCCCCAACTGTCCCGTCGCCAGGTCCTGCGCGGCACCGCGGCCGGCGCCGGGATCGCGCTCGCCGCCGGCCTGCCGTTCGCCGGAACGGCCTCGGCCGCCGCTCCGGTGCTCGGCGAGTACGACGTCGTCGTGGCCGGGGCGGGAGCCGCCGGGATGACCGCGGCGCTGACGGCCGCCCGGCGCGGACTCAGCTGCGTCGTCCTGGAGAAGGCCGCGAAATTCGGCGGCTCGGCCGCCCGGTCGGGGGCGGGGATCTGGCTCCCGTGCAATTCGGTGCTGGCCGCGGCGGGCGTCCGCGACAGTCCGGAGCAGGCGGCGCGCTATCTGGCCGCCGTCGTCGGCCCGTCGATCCCCGTGTCACGGCAACAGGCCTTCCTCGCCAACGGCCCGGCGATGCTCTCGTTCGTGATGGCCAACAGCCCGCTGCGGTTCCGCTGGATGGAGGGCTACAGCGACTACTACCCGGAACTGCCCGGCGGGATGCCGGACGGCCGCTCGATCGAGCCCGATCAGCTCGACGGGAACGTCCTCGGTGCCGAACTGGCCAACCTGAACCCGCCCTACCTCGCCACTCCCGCGGGGATGGTGGTGTTCAGCGCCGACTACAAATGGCTCGCGCTGGCCGCGGTGAACCCGAAGGGCGCCGCCGTGGCCGCCGCCTGTCTCGCTCGCGGCACGGCGGCCGCGCTCGCCGGGCAGAAACCGCTCACCATGGGGCAATCACTGGCCGCGGGGCTTCGGGCCGGGCTGCGGCTGGCAGGCGTCCCCGTCTGGCTGAACACGCCGTTGACCGATCTCGTCATCGAGAACGGGAAGGCCACCGGGGTGACGATGACGCGTGGCGGCTCGGCAGGCGTGGTGAAGGCGCGCCGCGGGGTGATCGTCGGCTCCGGCGGGTTTGAGCACAACGCCGCGATGCGGGCGGAATACCAGCGGCAGCCGATCGGTACACAGTGGACGGTCGGTGCCCGGTCGAACACCGGAGACGGGATCCTGGCGGGAAAGCGGGCCGGAGCCGCCCTGGATCTCATGGACGACGCCTGGTGGGGACCGGCGATCCCGCTGCCCGGCGAGCCGTACTTCTGCCTCGCGGAGCGGACGTTGCCCGGCGGCCTGATGGTGGACGCGGCGGGCAAGCGGTTCGTCAACGAGGCGGCGCCCTACAGCGACGTCGTGCACACGATGTACGACCGGAACCCGACGTCACCCACGATCCCGGCGTGGCTCGTCGTCGACCAGCACTACCGGAACCGGTACCTCTTCCGCGACGTCGCGCCGCTGCTGCCCCTGCCCGACGAGTGGTACTCGGCCGGTGCGGTGAAGAAGGCGTGGACCGTGGAAGCACTCGGAGCCGCGATCGGCGTCCCGCCGGGATCCTTGCGGGCAACGGTGAACCGGTTCAACGGTCAGGCGTTGTCCGGTGTGGACAGTGACTTCCGCCGTGGTGCCAGCGTTTACGACCACTACTACACCGACCCGTACGTCCAGCCGAACTCGTGCCTCGCCGCGCTCTGGGAACCGCCGTTCTACGCGTTCAAGATCGTCCCCGGCGATCTCGGCACGAAGGGCGGGATGCGGACCGACGCGCGGGCGCGGGTCCTGCGCGGCGACGGCTCGGTCATCACCGGCCTGTACGCCGCCGGGAACGCGAGCGCGGCCGTCATGGGCCCCAGCTACGCCGGCGCCGGCTCGACCATCGGCCCGGCCATGACGTTCGGCTACGTCGCGGCGAACGACCTCGCGGATCAGGCTTAGTGGTCGGTCCAGGGGTCGTTGCCCGCGGCTATGAAGGGACTGTTCCCAGATCCTTCATGGACAAGCCCGAGACCAGCTGTACCCTCACTTACCACTCACGACCGTCCGCGCACCCACTAAGGTGAGGCGTTCGCGTGGCATCAAGGGCTGGGGGGTCCGCCATGGTACTCAAACGTGCCTATCACCACGGGGACCTTCGTCGTGCGCTCGTCCTGGCCGCGCGCGAGGTCCTCGTCGAACGAGGTCCCGAGGGGGTGAGCCTGCGCGGCGCGGTCGCGAAGGTGGGGGCGTCCACAGCGGCGCCGTATCGCCATTTCCGCGACAAGGACGCGCTGCTCGTGGCGGTCGCACTGGAGGGGCACGCCGAGTTGCGGGGCACCCTGCGGGACTGTGACGCTCAGACGGTGACCGCGCTCGGACACGCCTACCTCGGTTTCGCGCTGGAGAATCCCGCGCTGTACCGGTTGATGCTGGGTGCCGGGATCGGCGATCGCGCCGCGCATCCGGAACTGGCCGAGGCGCATCGGGAGACCTGCGCGGTACTGGCCGATCGGATGGGTGACCGGATCGACCCCGGCGGCTTCGCCACCACGCTGTGGTGCCTGCTTCACGGGCTCGCCACGCTGGTGATCGACGGCCATGTCGCCCGCGGTTCGGCGCTCGCGGAAGCCGAACGCAGCCTCGCGTTCCTTGCCGGTGACGTGGTATCGCCCGCGGGGGTGAGAATCACTTCCGAGTGATCTGGGCCACATTGTCTCCGACGATGTCCCGAATGCCCGCCTCCGCAAAGTCGACGATGCTTACATTCATCGCATGAACGGATACGACTGGGAGCCGCCCACGGCTGCGGAAATGGCCGCATGGGAGGCCCAGGCCGCGGAATTCGAACGCCTCGCCACCGAACACGCCGAAGAACGCTTCTCCGGTCGTTCGGACAGTGGCCTCGTCGAGGCCGAGGTGGACGGCAACGGACGGCTGATCGACCTGGACGTCAGCGCGGACGCCCTGCGTCAGGCCTACCCGCAGAACATCGGTCCGGACACGATCGAAGCCATCGCCGCCGCCCGCGCCGCGGCCGGGGCCGCAGGTCGTGAAAAGGCCGAAGAGCTCTTCCCGGAGGTGTTCGCGTGAGTCGCAGGCGCAGGCTGGAGAACCTGGTCAGTGAGATCGAGGAACGCGACGAGAAGCGGACGCGGGCGATCGCGAACGTCCGGTCGCAGACCATCGAGGTCGACATCGCCGACGATCTCGGCGTCGTCGAGGTCTCCGGCGCCGGGCGCCTGGAGCGGATCGAACTCGATCTCGACAACCTGCCCTACACCACGGCCCCCGCGTTGAGCGCGAGCCTGCTGGAGGCGATCGTCACCGCCGAGGAACACGCACAGGAACTCAGGCAGCAGGCCCTCGACGCCTCGCGCCCCCGCTGAACGGAGAACGATTTTGGCTGAGATAGAAGGTGCCGACTACTACGTCGTGCCGGACGCCCTCCGCAAGAACACCGACGCCTGGGTCGCCGCGGGCGATTCCTGGTACGAGTTCCTCAAGCTCGGTGGCGACTACGCGGCGATGGCCACCCTCGATATGGGGCTGCTCGGCATGAAAACCGGTTTCGCGCGGGACTACAACACCGCCCGCGAAACCATCTTGAAGACCACTCGGCTCGGCTTCGAGCAGATCCAGGAAGTCCGAGCGAACCTGGACAAGGTCGCCAAGGAGTACGAGGCCCGCGACGCCGAGTACTACGAGCGGTTCGGCTACATGGGCGACGACGACGCGAACAAGCGCTTCTAGGTTAGGGAACAGAGCATGGCGACACGCGAGAAGGCCGAATGGCCGGAGAACAACGCGAACAAGGTCCAGGAGAAGGCCGAGAAGTACAAGCACAAGGGCGCTCTCGAAACCCTGGCCATGATCCGGGACGGCCTCTTCGGCAACGCCGACCGGATGGAGGAGCTCGCTCGTTGGTGGGGCGCGGCCCCGTACATGGTCGACTCCGAGAACGCCATCGACGAGTCCCGGAACAACCTCGCCGCGTACTGGCAGGGCGGCGGGTACGACTCGTACAACACCTACGCGATCAACGCGACGAAGCGCATTTCGCGTAACGAAGGTGTGTTCAACGAGATCGCCGGCACGATGGAGAGCTGCATCGACATCGTCTACGAGACCTACGCCGACGCGATCGGGTTCATCAGTGAGTGCGCCAGCCAGCTCGTCGAGGCCACGACGAACTTCATCGAGGACTGGTTCAACCCTCCCGCCGAGGCGGCGAACATGGTGCGCGCCCTGAACGGGTTCGTCCAGGCCGTCAGCGACCTGATCGAGGCGTCGGTCCGCAAGATGGGTGACCTGCGCCAGATGGGTGTCTTCCTCGCCCGGCAGGCGAACGACTTCGCCGACGTCAAGAAAATGGCCGAGCCTGCCGGGAATCCCGCCCTCTGGGCGGTCAAGCCGGTGCCGAAGGAACCCGCGGCCGCGCAGTGACGGAGGAACCACCGAAGGAAGAGGGCGCGGAAAACCTCCTCGAAAACCCGTGGGATCCGGAGACGCTGGCCGCCAAACGCAAGAAGGCCGGCAAGCCGAAAGCCCGGATCAAGGGGGCGGGCAAACCCACCGAGGAGGACCCGGAGTTCCGGTTGAAGTTCGGCAAAGCCTGGTAGGGCTGAAGGACAAGCTTCCCCGCGCGTGAGTGTCATGAGGGGTCCCCATAGGACAAATTTTGTCCTATG
>NZ_JBFBBY010000207.1:0-11970 GCF_040682875.1 Amycolatopsis sp. NPDC051071
CGTGAGTGATCTGGGTCGTTCTAACGACCCAAAACACTCACGAGACCCGACCCACCCGGTACCGGCGCCCGTGTGCTCGCCCTGAGGTACAGGAAGGCCCCCTTCCCTGCGCCTAGGTACAGGAAGGGGGCCTTCATGTACCTCGGGAAGGTGTGAAGGTCGAGTTTCCTCGGCTGAGCCGCGGGAAGGAGTCCTTCACGCGCGAATCGCCACGGAGCGGGAAAAGTCCCCTTCAGCTCGCGTGGTGGTGGATCGAGCGCACCGGGTCCCGGAGTGGTTCGGTCGGGATGGCGGTCACCGCGGTGGGTTCGATCTGCTCCAGCGGGAGCAGCGGCGCGAGTTCGGGCCGCTTCGGGGACAGGCCGTCGCCCATGGACTGGCCCTTGAGGTGACGCCGGATCCACGGCAGCAGGTGCGCCTTCGTCCACTCGAGGTCGGAACGCCGCGAGGTGATCCAGGTGCTCGGCTGCTCGGAGTCGGGCCACGGTTCACGCCAGTCGTCGCCGACCGGGACACCGAGGACCTCGGCCGCGCGCAGCGCGATCCGGCGGTGGGCCTCGGGCGTGAAGTGCAGCCGGTCGTCGCTCCAGGCACGCCGGTCGTGCAGTGGCGCCATCGCCCACATGTCGACCAATTTCGCGCCGTGGCGGTGGGCGATCGCCCACAGATGCGCGTTGTAGATGCCGACCTTGCCGCGCAGCACGTGCATGACCGACAGGTACTTGGTGTCCGGCCCGTTGAAGATGACCACCGGAATCCCGGCCTCGCGCAGCTTGGCGACCCCCGCCTCCAGCCGCGCGGCGACGGCGTCCACGTCCGCGCCGGGCACGATGATGTCGTTGCCGCCCGCGCACAGGGTGACCACGTCCGGCTTCACCGCGAGAGCGATCGGCAGCTGCTCTTCGAGGATCTCGTCGAGCATCTTGCCGCGGAGGGCGAGGTTCGCGTACTGGAAATCGGGCCTGCCTTCGGCCAGGATCTCCGCCAGCCTGTCCGCCCAGCCCCTGAAGGTGCCGTCGGGCAGTCCGTCGTTGAGTCCTTCGGTGAAGCTGTCACCGATCGCCACATAGCTGTCGAATCCAAACACGTTGGGTCCCCTTCCGTCCGTGTTCCCCCGGTTGATACTTGTACATCACAACGAACAGCTGGGAACGCCCCTGCAATCCCACCTGAGCGAAACCCGTGGTTAAGCCTGCTGACACAGTCTCTTATTTTGTCGGACGTCCACGCATCTCCTTTAGTGGGATGTACACTCCTGCGCTGCGGTTTTTCCCCTCAAGCAGGCGCAAACCGGACACCTGGTGTGGCGAACATCTCCCCGGGCGGGTGTCCCGGCTCCCTGATCCGGCAGGCTGTAAGGGTGACCTATCGACCCCAGCGCGAGTCGCTCGCCCAGATCCTCGGCGGACGGCGGGGCGCCATCGACGCGAGCATCCCGCCGGCCGCCTTCGTCGTCGGCTGGCTGATCGCGGGTCAGTCGATCGCCTGGGGTGCCGGTGCGGCCATCGGGGTAGCGGTGGTGCTCGGTGTCTACCGGGTCACGCGTGGCGACAAGGCACGCGCGGTCGTGGTGAGCCTCGCCGCGGTGATCGCCGCCGCGCTGATCGCACTGCACACCGGGCGCGCCGAGGACTTCTTCCTCATCCAGCTGCTGTCCAATGTGGCCAGCGCGCTGCTGTGGGCGGCAGGCAACCTGGTCCGGTGGCCACTGCTCGGTGTCGTGGTCGGGCTCGTGATCGGCCAGAAGACCCGCTGGCGCCGCGATCCCGCGCTGGTGCGCGCGTATTCGCGGGCGAGCTGGGTGTGGGTGTTCCTTCAGTACACACTGCGAGTGGTCGTGTACGGCTCGCTGTGGTGGAGCGGGCAGGTGGTCGCGCTCGGTATCGCGCGGACGCTGCTTTCCTGGCCGCTGGTCGCGGTGACGGTCGCCGTGAGCGGCTGGGTGCTTTATCGCACACTGCCGCCGGAACACCCCGGATTGCGTGTGGTGGAAGCCCCGGAAAAAGCGGATCCGGCGGGCGAGAACCCCGCTGACTCCGAGCCCGATGGGCTGCCTAGGACATAAGGCGGCCCCCGGCGAGGGGGGAGGGTCCGGGGGCCGGGTCCTACGGTACCCGGAGTTCGGGCCCGGAGTCGATGGTTTGGTCTTTTCAGGGTCGTTTTTGGTGTTTTTCAGGCAGGCACCGGCCGCGGCGCGCCTTCCCCGAACGCGTCGACAGCGGCGAGCCAAGCGGCGCCGAGAACGCCGTCGGTGCTGGTCAGGACGTCGAGGCCGGCCAATTCGGCGCGGACTTTCGCCCCGACCGGGCCGTCCGGGGATAACACACTGCCCACCAGGACCACCGGCGTGGTTTCCCCGGATTCGCGCGCGGCCATGACGTTGGACACCAGAAGCCGGGCCGCTTCGGTGGTGATCCGGTCCGCCGCCGGGTCGCCGGAGCGGTCGGCCTCGCTGACGAACGGGGCGAACCGCGCGAGCCGGATCGGCGTCTCGGCGTTGGCACTCGTGATGAGCGCACGCCACACCGCCGTCCGTGCCGCCGCGTCCCGGCTTTCGGCCGCGTCCATTGCGGACGGTCCCAGTGCTTCGGTGAGCACGGCGGTGGCGAGCGGACCCGGTCCGTCGCCCCGGCCGAGAGCATCCAAAGTGGAGCGAACGGCTTCACGGCCGAGCCAGTACGCCGAACCTTCGTCACCGAGCAGCCAGCCGTAGCCGCCGACGGTGGAGACGAGCCGCCTGCCGCGGACCCGTCCGGCGATCGACCCGGTGCCTGCCACCAGTACCGAACCGTCCGGCGCGGAGGTGGCCGACGCGTAGGCGACCTCGGAATCGGGGACCGTCCGCACCGGACTGATCCCCACGTTCTTCCATGCGGTCGCGAAGATCTCCGCTATCGCCGGATCGCTCAGTTTGCTGACACCCGCCATCCCGACGACGCAGGCCGCCGTCGCGGCCGGGTCCAGTCCGCCCAGCGCGCCGGTGATCGCGCTCGCGATCCGCGCGGCGGCTTCGGCGGGTGGATGGGAATTGGGATTCGCCCCGCCCGCACGACCGGCGCCGAGGACGGAGCCGGAGGCGTCGAGCGCGATCGCTCGCGTCGACGTGCCTCCGGCGTCCACACCGATGACGTGGGTCACCGGGTCTTGGTCACCTTCAGCAGCCCGCGCGGGCTGTCCGGGTCACCGCCGCGCGCCAGCGAAAGGCCGAGCGCGATCCGCTGGATGGGCAGGATCTCCAGGATCGGGGCGACCTCTTCGGCCGAAGGGGCGACGCCGATCCGCAACGCGGCCGGGACGTCGGCCGAGGCGGAACCGACCGCGAGCACGTCCGCGCCGCGTTTGCCGACGGCCTCGAGGACCTCCTGCATCGCGCCGACGCCGTGTCCCGCACTCGTCACCGCGAGCACCGCCGTCTCGCCGTCGACCGCGGCGACCGGACCGTGCAACAGGTCCGCGCCGCTGTACGCGCGGGCCGCGAGGTAGCTGGTTTCGGCCAGCTTCAGCGAACCTTCCAGCGCCGAGGCATAGGAGTAGCCGCGGCCGGTGGTGAGCACCCGGTCGACGAAGCGGTAGCGGTCCACCGCGCGCCGCACGCCTTCGTCCGCGCCGTCGAGGGTCTGCTGCGCGAGTTCGCCCAGTTTCTTCGCGTCCTCGCCCTTGCCGCCGCGGACCGCGTCGATCAGCAGGTAAAGGGAGAGCAAGGTGGCCGAGTACGTCTTCGTGGCGGCGACGGCCTTTTCCAGTCCCGCGCCGATGTCGACGCCGAGTTCGGCGGCGGCACGCAGTGGCGATTCCGGGGTGTTGGTGACCGAGACGGTCAGCGCGCCCTGGCGACGCGCTGTTTCGGTGACCTCGATGAGATCCGGCGAACCGCCGCTTTGGCTTACTGTGATGAAGAGAACGTCCCGCAGATCGGGACGGGCGCCGTACAAAGTCGCGGTGGAGGGTGAGACGAGACCGCAGGGGAGACCGAGGAGTACTTCGATCAGGTACTTCGCATACAGGGCGGCGTGGTCACTGGAGCCGCGGGCGGCGAGCAGTGCGAACCTGGGCGGGCGCTGGGAGATGGCTTCGGCCACCTCGGCGATTTCGGCCTGTCGCTCCACGATTCCTGCCAGAATGGCGGGTTGCTGGGAGATCTCCGCGGCCATGTGCTCGCCGGGGCGCTGTTCGGTCATCTCGTTCCCTTCCACCGGACGTACTTCGTCCCCCGAGTAGGTCTAGACCAATGCTAGCCCGAAGGGACGTTTGTGGTGAAGGGTACGTTTCCTAGCGGGGCAGGTGCGCGTTTGAGTGGGAAGGCTTAGGGAGTCGGTCATGTTGGAGACAACCACCGCGGGTGAGGCGGGCGCTACAGCAGGGATGCGCGGGCAGCGCGAACCCAAGTACTGGGCGCTGAAACAGCATCTGCTCGATCTGCTCGACGCGTTGCCGCCGGGATCACCGATTCCGACGGAGCGGGCACTGGCGGGGGAATTCACCGTTTCGCGCACCACGGTCCGGCAGGCGCTCGCCGACCTGACCGCCGAGGGCAGGCTCCATCGCGTGCAGGGCAAGGGCACCTTCGCCGCCGAGCCGAAACTCGCGCAGCGACTGCAGTTGTCGTCCTACACCGAAGACATGCAAAAGCAGGGCCTCAAGCCGTCGTCGAAGCTGCTGGAGATCGACGAACTGCCGGTGGAAGCCGATCTGGCGAAACTGCTCGGAATCCGCGTCGGCGCGAAGATCCTTCGTCTGCGCCGCCTCCGGCTCGCCGATTCGCAGCCGATGGCGCTGGAGACCACACATCTCCCGTTGGGCCGGTTTCGCGGTTTGCGCAAACACGTTTCCGCAGGTGGTTCGCTGTACGCCGTGCTGAGGGAACACTACGGCGTCGAACTGGAAAGGGCCGAGGAAACGATCGAGACCGCACTTGCCGGCCCGCACGAGGCGGAGATGCTCGGCGCCGACGTCGGGATGCCGATGTTGCTCCTTTCGAGGCATTCTTTCGCCACCGACGGAAAACCGGTCGAGTTCGCCCGTGCGATCTATCGGGGCGATCGTTACAAATTCGTCACTACGTTGCTTCCCTGACGAGTCAGATAAACCGGCAAAAGATCGCCCTTCCTCCGCTAACGCAGATTTCGCGGTGGCCCGGCACCGTCCGTCGTGATTCAGTCGTCCCATGACTGACACGGCGGCGGGTATCCGGTGGGGGACGCCGGTGGCGCGCGGGATACTCGCGACGACCATCGTGGGTTCGGGGATGGCGATGCTCGACGGCACGATCATCAACGTCGCGCTGCCGAGGATCGGCGAGGAGCTCCAGGCGTCCGTCGCGGGCCTGCAATGGATTCTCGACGGCTACCTGCTCGCGCTCGCCGCGCTGATCCTCGTCGCCGGTTCGCTCGGCGACCGCTACGGCCGCCGCCGCATGTTCGTCATCGGCGTCGTCTGGTTCGGGATCGCCTCCGGGCTGTGCGCCGCCGCGACGTCCACCGAGATGCTCGTCGCGACCCGGATCCTCCAGGGCATCGGGGGAGCTTTGCTCACGCCCGGCTCGCTCGCGATCCTGCAGGCGTCCTTCGCCCATGACGACCGGGCCCGCGCGATCGGCGCGTGGTCCGGGCTCGGTGGCATCGCCGCGGCGGTCGGGCCGCTGCTCGGCGGCGTGCTGGTGCAGGTGTGGTCGTGGCGGCTGGCGTTCCTGATCAACCTGCCGCTGGCCGCCGTCTGTGTCCTGCTCGCGCACCGGTACGTGCCCGAGTCGCGTGACGAAGAGGCCACCGGGCATCCGGACTTCCTCGCGGCCGCCGCCGGCGCGATCGGGCTCGCCGGGCTCACCGGTGCGCTGGTCGAGGCGCCCGGACGCGGTATCGGCGACGTCGTCGTCCTGATCGCCATCGTGCTCGGCGTCGCGGGGTTGGGCTCGTTCCTGGTGATCCAGCACCGCTCGGCCGACCCGCTGGTGCCGCCGAAGCTGTTCCGCGACCGGACGTTCAGCCTCGCCAACGCGCTGACGTTCGTCGTCTACGCGGCACTCGGCGGCGTGATGATGCTGATGGTCATGCAGTTGCAGGTGTCGCTGGGCTACTCGCCGACCGCCGCCGGGCTCGCCGGGCTGCCGATCACCGTGATCATGCTGCTGTTCTCCGGCCGGTCCGGCGCGCTGGCGCAGCGGATCGGACCGCGGGCGCAACTGGTCATCGGCCCGATCCTGGTCGGCGTCGGGATGCTGCTGCTGATGCGGGTCGGCCCGGGGTCGACGTACCTCGGCTCGGTGCTGCCCGCCGTCGTCGTGTTCGGGGCGGGGCTGGCGACGGTCGTCGCGCCGGTAACCGCCACCGTGCTCGCCGCCGCGCCGGACCGCTACGCCGGCGTGGCCTCCGGGGTCAACAACGCCATCGCCCGGTCCGGCGGGCTGCTGGCGATCGCCGTGCTGCCCGCCGTCGCCGGGCTGTCCGGCGCCGCCTACACCGATCCGGTGGCGCTGACGTCGGGCTGGCGGACGGCGTTGCTGGTCTGCGCGGCGCTGGCCATCGGGGGCGGGCTGATCGCGCTCGGCATCCACAACGGGGTCCTCGGGGCGCCTTCCGCCGAACACGCCGATGACGAGTCACCGCACCCCGGCGAGTGCCTCCACTGCGGTGTCGACTCCCCGCCGACGCACGTCCGGCCCGCTAGTCATTGAGGATCCCGGCCAGTGTCGCCGGGTCCAGGTTGCCGCCCGAAACGACCGAAACGACCTTCCCTTCCGGCAGCGCGTCGCGATGGAACAGGAACGCGGCGGTCGCGGTGGCGCCGCTCGGCTCGGCGATCAGCCGTGACCGGTACGCCAGCGTCCGGACGGCCTCGCGGATCTCGTCCTCGGTGACGGTGATGACGTCGTCCAGCACCGACTGGAGGTGCGCGAACGTCAGCTCCGACGGCTGGGCACGCAGGCCGTCGGCGCTGGTCCGCGCCCGCAGGTCCATCGGCCATTCGATCCGCCTGCCCGCACGCAGGCTCTCGGCGGTGTCGGCGGCGAGTTCCGGCTCGACCCCGATGACCTTCGTGCCGGGGAGCAGTGCCTTGATCGCGATGCCGACACCGGAGGCCAGCCCGCCGCCGCTGAGCGGGACGAGTACGACACCGGCGTCCGGCAGGTCCTCGGCGATCTCCAGGCCGACGGTGCCCTGCCCGGCGATGACGTCACGATGGTCGTACGGCGGGATGAAGGTGAGCGCGCGCTCCTCGGCGACGGCGAGCGCCGAGGACCGCTGCCGGTCGATCGGGACCTCGATGACTTCGGCGCCGAGTGCCTTGGTGGCTTCGACCTTGGCACGCGGTGCCACGTCCGGGACGATGATCACCGCCGGGATCCCGAATCGTTTCGCCGAGTAGGCGACCGCTTGCGCGTGGTTGCCACTGGAAAACGCGACGACGCCGCGAGCGCGCCGCTCGTCGGCCAAAGCGGCGATCGCGTTGAACGCGCCGCGTACCTTGAAAGCGCCGATTTCCTGGAGGCTTTCCGGTTTGAGCCACAACGGCGCCCACGTTTGGGCCAGTAGTGGCGTGCGTACCGCGGCGCCTTTGACACGGCTCGCCGCGTCGCGAATTTCGTCGATCGAAACCAGTTCCATATGTCTTATCCTGTCAAGGAATCGTGAATTGTTGAAAGTCCTTTGTGGACAGATGGCGTGGCGCTCCTCACGTGTGGACAACGAAGGGAGCATCCCGCGCGCCTTAATCGTTAGGACTGGGTGAGGACCGACTAGCGGCAGAACGGGATCATGACCAAGGAGACCTCCGAGAAGACCGAAAAGCAGGGGCGGGTCGTCCAGGTGACGGCGGCCGCGATGGCCGCGATCACCGCGGCGTTGCTGGGTTCCACGCTCGGCGTGGCGGGCACCGTCGCCGGTGCGGGACTGGCGAGTGTCATCACGACCCTCGGTGGCGAGCTGTACCTGCGTTCCCTGCAGCGGACGAAGGACGCGGCACTGAAGGCGCGCATGGTACTGACCGTGCCGGGACGGCGCCAAGTGCTCGATCCGGCGGACCAGGAGACCGTCCGGCTCACGCCGCTGGACGGTGACGAGGCTTCAGGGTCTTCGGAGCGCAAGTTCAAGCCGCGCTGGGCCGTGATCGCCGGTGTCAGCGTGGTGGCGTTCGTGGTGGCGCTCGTCGCGATCACCGGCTTCGAAGGCGCGACCGGGAAGACCTTCGGCGGTGGCGAAGGGACGACCATAGGGAAGATCATCGGCGGCGGACAGGCCCAGGAGCGGCAGGACAAGCGGGACACCCCGCCAGCGACGTCCCCCTCGGAGACCCGCGAGAAGCAGCCGGACTCGACGCCGACGACCACGCCGTCCACCCCGGCGACGCCCACGACGCCGACGACCACCCCGTCGACGACGCCTTCGACGACCCCGCCGTCAACCTCACAGGCACCCCCGACGACTCACTCGGCCCCCGCCTCCGGCACCCCGGCCCCCTGACCCAGCCCCGACCTCGCAAGTAGTCCTCTAGTTGCGGTGCATGCACACGCAAGTACCGCAACTAGAGGACTGGTTGCGGCGTCAGGGAGGAGCGAAGGGCGCGAGCGGCCGCTTCGGGGTTTTCGGCGCCGGTGATCGCCCGGACGACGACGATTCGTGACGCCCCCGCGTCCAGGACCTCCGGCAGGCGATCGGCGTCGATCCCGCCGATCGCGAACCACGGCCGCGACGTCGGAAAAGCCGCCGTCGCGCGCACCAGGTCGAGGCCCGGCGCGGAGCGGCCCGGTTTCGTCGGCGTCGGCCAGCACGGGCCGGTGCAGAAGTAGTCAACGCCCGGCTCCTCGGCCGCGGCCTTGGCCTGTTCGGCCGAATGGGTGGACCGGCCGATCACGACGTCGTCGCCGAGGATCTCGCGGGCCAGCCGCACCGGGATGTCGTCCTGGCCCAAATGCAGCACCTGCGCGCCGACGGCGAGCGCGACGTCCGCGCGGTCGTTCACCGCCAGCAGCTTCCCGTGCCTCTCGCACGCCTCGGCCAGCACTTCCAGCGCCGCGATCTCGTGTTTCGCCTCCAGCGGCGCGCCGCCGGTCTTGTCCCGCAACTGGATGATGTCGACCCCGCCCGCCAGTGCCGCGTCGGCGAATTCGGCGAGGTCGCCGCGGTCGGACCGGGCGTCGGTGCAGAGGTACAGGCGGGCGTTCGCGAGCCGCGCGCGGAGCCGCGGATCAGACAGGGTGGGCATGGCGGCGACGTTACCCGCGCGCTACGGTGGCATGGTCCGCACGGGAGCCCGAGGACGGGCTGAGAGGGAGCCGCGACCGCTCCGACCGTGGAACCTGATCCGGATCATGCCGGCGCAGGGAGCGTGCGTTCATGAGAGAACTTTCGGTAGTCGGCGGCGGGGTCATCGGCCTCTCGATCGCTTGGCGTGCTGCCGTGCGCGGCCACCGCGTCACCGTCTTCGACCCCGATCCGGGGCGCGGCGCGTCCTGGCTCGCGGGCGGCATGCTGGCCCCGGTCACGGAGGCCTGGCCCGGCGAGGAGGACGTTCTCGCCCTCGGCGAGGCGTCGCTGCGGCGCTGGCCCGATTTCGCCCGTGACCTGGCGGAAGAGGGCGTCGACCCGGGTCTGTCGCCGCACGGCACGCTCGTCGTCGCACTGGACAGCGCCGACGCGGGCAACCTCGAAATGCTGGCCGCGTACCTCGCCGAACTCGGCCGCGACGTCGAGCAGCTGACCGGCCGCGAGGTCCGCCGTGCCGAGCCCGGGATCTCCGGCTCTGTCCGAAGTGGACTGTTGGTGCCCGGGGATCTGGCCGTGGACAACAGAAGGCTGCTGCGTGCGCTCAAACACGCTGGTGACAAGCATGCGGTCGGCTTTCGCCACGAGACGGTCACGGGCTTCGAAGACCTCGAAGGCGATGTCGTTCTCGCCGCCGGTGCCTGGACCGGCCGCCTGCATCCCGCGCTCGCCGACGCCGTCCGCCCGCTCAAGGGCGAGATCCTGCGGCTGCGGCCCCGCCGGGGCTGCCTGCCGCCGCCGCGCCGGACCGTCCGCGCGATGGTCGAGGGCCGCCCGCTTTACCTCGTCCCGCGTGACGACGGCGAACTCGTGCTCGGCGCGACCCAGTACGAGGCCGGTTTTGACGAGACTGTCGCCGCCCGTGGGGTCCGCGAGCTGCTCGAAGGCGCGGAGCGAGTCCTCCCGGGCATCGCCGAGTACGAACTTGTCGAGATCGCAGCCGGGCTTCGCGCGGCAAGCGTCGACACGATGCCTTTCATCGGTGAGCTGGGCGAAGGCGTCTTCGCCGCGACAGGCCACCATCGCAACGGCCTCCTGATGGCCCCGGTCACCGCGGACGCCGCGCTGGCCTGGCTGGACGGCGAGCCGTTGCCGGACGAGATCGCCGCGGCCGCACCGGCGCGGCTCAGTGGTCGGTTCAGCAAGGAGCGGATGTGATGGAGATCCAGGTCAACGGCCAGCGGCGTGAGTTCCCCGACGGGACAACGGTCGAAGGCGTGCTCGAAGCGCTGGGCACGGCGGCGCGGGGCGTCGCGGTCGCGGTGGACGGCGTGGTCGTCCGGCGCGGCGAATGGCCGGAAGCGGTGGTGCGCAAGGGCGCCAGCGTCGACATCCTGACCGCGGTCCAAGGAGGATGAAAATGGACGGCGACCATCTCGTCATCGGCGAGCACAAGCTCTCGTCACGGCTGATCATCGGCACCGGCGGCGCGGCGAACCTCGCCGTGGTGGAACGCGCACTCGTGGCGTCCGGCACGGAACTGACCACCGTCGCGATGCGGAAGGCCGACGCCGATGGCGGCTCGGGTGTGCTCGAACTGCTCCGGCGGCTCGGCATCCGCCTGCTGCCGAACACCGCGGGCTGCCGCACGGCCGCCGAGGCCGTCCTCACCGCGCGGTTGGCACGTGAGGCGCTCGAAACGGACCTGATCAAGCTTGAGGTCCACGCCGATGACCGCACCCTGCTGCCGGACCCGTTCGAGACCCTCGAAGCGGCCGAACAGCTCACCGCGGACGGCTTCACCGTGCTCGCGTACACCAACGACGACCCGGTTCTGGCGCTCCGGTTGGAGGAGGCGGGCTGCGCGGCCGTGATGCCGCTCGGCGCGCCCATCGGCACCGGTCTCGGCATCCGGAACCCGCACAACATCGAGCTGATCGTGTCGCGTGCGGGTGTCCCGGTGATCCTCGACGCCGGGATCGGCACGGCCTCGGACGCGACGCTGGCGATGGAACTCGGTTGCGACGCCGTCCTGCTCTCCACCGCCGTGACCAGGGCCGCGGACCCGGAACGGATGGCGTCGGCGATGCGCGCCGCCGTCACCGCGGGACGGCTGGCCGCGAGCGCGGGACGGATTCCGCAGCGATTCTGGGCACACGCCTCCAGCCCACCCCGATAACCCTTTTGTACGGTTCACGGCCTTGACGGCGAGTGTGCCCCGGAAGCCCGTATGGTTGACGGCACTTTCCGGGGGCGCACCGCGCCACCGTGTACCCAGAGGAGCCAGTGGTGACCACGTCAGCGGTCCAGGACGTTTCGGGCAGATTGTTCCTGGCGGTGGGCAGATTGTCCCGGTCACTCCGGCAGGCGGGAGTGCCCGGACCGGGCCACGGCGCGATCTCGGCGCTCGCCACGCTCGTGAACTACGGCCAGCTCCGTCTGGGTGATCTCGCGGCGAAGGAAGGCGTCGCCGCGGCCACCATGTCGCGGATCGTCGCTTCGCTGGTCGAGGCCGGCTACGTCAGCCGTGAATCGGACCCGATCGACAGGCGGGCCTGGCTCGCGGAGGCCACCGAAGAGGGCGAGAGGCTGGTTTCCGGCGTCCGGTCGACGCGGGTGCATGAACTGGGCATGCGCCTCGAACGGCTGACTTCGGAGCATCAGGCGGCGCTCGCGGCGGCTCTTCCGGCACTTGAAGCGCTTATTGCTGACGACGACCGCTAGGCGTCACCTGTGGCGTTGCTCGCGTGAAGTACAGGAAGGCCCCCTTGCT
>NZ_JBFBBY010000208.1:0-11969 GCF_040682875.1 Amycolatopsis sp. NPDC051071
GACCCCTTCCCTCGGCTCAGCCGAAGAAACTCGACCTTCACACCTTCCCCAGTACATGAAGGCCCCCTTCCTTGCGCTAGGCGCAAGGAAGGGGGCCTTCACGTACTTCACGCGAGCAACACCACGGCTAGGGAAGCTTCCAGTCCACGGGACCGGCGCCCTGGTCGGCGAGCAGCTGATTCGCGCGGCTGAAGGGGCGCGAGCCGAAGAAACCCGCGTGCGCTGAAAGCGGGCTCGGGTGCGCGGACTCGATGCACGGCACCTTCCCCAGCATCGGCTTCAGGTTCCGCGCGTTGCGGCCCCACAGGATCGCCACCATCGGCTCGTCCCGTGCGGCGAGGGCCTTGATGGCCTGCTCGGTGACGTATTCCCAGCCCTTGCCCTGGTGCGAGTTCGATTTGCCCGGCTGGACCGTCAGTGCCCTGTTGAGCAGGAGAACGCCCTGGTCGGCCCACGGCGTCAGATCGCCGTTCGAGGGCAGCGGGTGCCCGAGGTCTTCGCAGTACTCCTTGTAGATGTTGATCAGGCTCTTCGGGATCGGCCGGACGTCCGGCGCCACCGAGAAGCTCAGCCCGACGGCGTGCCCGGGTGTCGGGTACGGGTCCTGCCCGACGATCAGCACCCGCACGTCGTGGAACGGCTGCTGGAACGCCCGCAGCACATGTTCACCCGCCGGGAGATAGGTCCGGCTCGCGGCGATCTCCGCGCGGAGGAATTCCCCCATCGCGGCGACCTGCGGCGCCACCGGTTCGAGGGCTCGCGCCCAGCCTGCTTCGACGATGTCCTGCAGCGGTCGTGCGGTCACGGCGAGCGAGCTTACCCAGGCCGGTCGGCGCCCCTTTTTCCGGTGTACTGAGACACCGGTCACGGTTCCGTTCAGCACAGCCGTACTCCTCAGACCAGCGGCTTGCCGTAGCAGACGCTTTCCGGTTCGTCCTTGTAGTACCCGAAACCCGGGACTTCCCGGTACCCCGCCGACAGGTACAGCGCGATGGCTTCCGGCTGCTTGTCACCGGTCTCCAGCACCATCCGCAGCCGCCCGGCCTCGGCGGCCGTCCGTTCCAGGTCGGCGAGGATCGCTCGCGCGAAGCCGCGGCCTCGCGCCGAGGCCATCACGAACATGCGCTTGATCTCGGCGTCACCGGGCAGCAACGGGTCGGGTCCCTCATGTGATCGCCATGCGCCACACGCCACGGGTACGTCGTCGAGATAGCCGACCAGGAACAGCCCACGCGGCCACGCGAACTGTGCTGGATCCATCGGCGTCGCGTCCTCGCCGCCGTACCGGGCCGCCAGTTCGAGTTGCACCTCGACCATCATCTTCGCCGCGTCGGGATGGTCGTAGGGCACCACACGAATGTCCATGGACGCGAGATTAGCGCCAGTGTTCCCAGCCGTTCGAGTGTCCGTAGCGCTTTCCGTCCACCGTCACACCCGAATCCGGCATGGTGACGACGCCGATCTCCGTCCAGCCCTCCGGCAGGTCGGCGAACGACGGGAAGGTGGCCGCGAAAGCGTGGTCCTCGCCGCCGGTGAGCACCCACTTGAGCGGGTCGGCGCCGAGCGCGGTGCCGACCTCGGTCAGCCTGCTCGACACGTCGAGATCGGCCGTCCGCACGTCGATACCCACGCCGGAAGCCGCCGCGATGTGGCCGAGGTCGGACAGCAGCCCGTCGGAGACGTCGATCATCGAGGTCGCGCCGCCGTCGGCCGCGCGGATCCCGGCCTCGTAATCCGGTTCCGGGCAGCGCTGCGCGTTGACCACGCTGACCGGTGAGCGGAAACCCCGCCCGAGTACGGCGAGACCGGCGGCGGCCCAGCCGAGCCGTCCGCAGATCGCGACGACGTCGCCGGGCCGGGCGCCGGAGCGTTTCACCGGTTCCCGGCCGCCGAGGTCGCCCAGCGCGGTGACGCTGATCACGATCTGGTCGGCACGCACCATGTCACCGCCGACGATGCCGACGCCGGCGCGGTCGGCCTCGGCCCACATGCCCTGGGTGAGCTCGGTGACGAGCGCCGTCTCGGTATCCGGCGGGCAGGCGAATCCCATGAGGACGGACGTCGGGCGGGCACCCATGGCGGCGATGTCGGTGAGGTTCACCGCGACCGCCTTGCGGCCGACCTGTTCGGCGCTGGACCAGTCGAGGCGGAAGTGGACGCCCTGCACGAGTACGTCGGTGGAGACCACCGTCCTGCCGTCCGGGGTGGCCACCACGGCCGCGTCGTCCCCCGGTCCGAGCAGCGTCGATTCCGGCTGTTTCCGGCCGGCGGTCACCGCCTCGATCAGCCGGAATTCGCCGGTCCCGGCGACCGTGCCGTCTTTCGGTGACACCCGTCACCTCCGTTTTCTCTTGTCCGGACAAATGTCGATCGCCGATAGTCGGAAGCCCTAGGTTTTTCCCGGGGCTGGCGATACGTTGCTACAACGTTCCTATTTTGAGCCGACTTTTACGAAGGGGCGCGCCGTGGTCCACGCATACATCCTCATCCAGACCGAGGTCGGCAAAGCCGCCGCGGTCGCCGCGGAGATCTCCACCATCTCCGGTGTCACCAGTTCGGAGGATGTCACCGGCCCCTACGACGTCATCGTCAAGGCCGCGGCCGACACCGTCGATCAGCTGGGCCAGCTCGTGGTCGCCAAGGTGCAGAACGTGGAGGGCATCACCCGGACGCTGACCTGCCCGGTCGTGAATCTGTAAGAGGTGGTGTAGTTGTCCGGTGGCTGACACGGACACCGGCGCTCCCCCGAAACCACTGCTGATCGCGGCCGCCTGCCTGGCGGTCCTGCTCGTCGCGGGCGTGGCCGTCTTCGGCCTGACCCGCGGCGCGGACTCCTTGGCCCCGGCCGCCGACGGTCCGCTCCCGCTTGTCCCGGTCGAGGCACCGCAGTCGGGCACCCCCGAGTGCGCGAAGCTCATCGGCGCGCTCCCGCACGAGCTGACGTCGTCCGGGAACACACTGGTCCGGCGGAAGCTCGCCGACCCCGCCCCCCAGGCGACGGTCGGCTGGGGCACCGGCGAACCGGTGGTCCTGCGGTGCGGGCTCGGCAAGCCTCCGGAGCTGACGCGGACCTCGCGGCTGCGGACAATCAACACCGTCCAATGGCTGCAGGTCGAAGGGGAAGGCGCCTCGACCTGGTTCGCCGTGGACCGTCCCGTCTACACGGCACTCACCGTGCCGGACACCGCCGGGACGGGTCCGCTCCAGACCGTTTCGGACGCCGTGGCCGCCAACCTTCCCTCGGTGCCGCTGCGGTTTTGAGCGCCGTCGGCGGCCAGTCGCCGCACCTCACGCACCCGCCGCAACGCGTCAGCGCAGGCCGGTACCCCGGGCGATCGCCGTGTCGACGAGGGTGGTCAGCAGGGTCGTGTAGTCGACGCCGGTGACTTCCCACATCTTCGGGTAGGCCGACTTCGTGGTGAAGCCGGGCATCGTGTTGACCTCGTTGATGCTCGGCTCGCCGTCTTCGCCGACGAAGAAGTCGACGCGGGCGAGACCCTGGCAGTCCAGCGCGCGGAACGCCTCGACGGCCATGGCCCGGACGCGCGCGGTGACGTCGTCTTCGAGTTTGGCCGGGATGTCGAGTTCGGCGTCGTCGCCGATGTACTTGGTTTCGAAGTCGTACCAGGCGCCCGCCTCTTCGGAGAGCACGCGGACCTCGGCGGGCAGCGACGCTTCGACGCGGCCGTCCGGGAATTCGAGTACGCCGCATTCGACCTCGCGGCCGGTGGACTGCGCCTCGATGAGGACCTTGGGATCGGTCTGGCGTGCCAGCGCGATGGCCGCGTCGAGGTCGGCCCAGGACGTCACCTTGCTGATCCCGATCGACGAACCGGCGCGGGACGGCTTCACGAACACCGGCAGGCCGAGCCGTTCGCGTCCGTCTTCGTCCAAAGTGGACTGGTCACGGCGCAGCGCGACGTATTTGCCGACCGGGATCCCTTCAGCGGCAAGGAGTTTCTTCGCGTACTCCTTGTCCATCGCGGCCGCGCTGGCAAACACACCGGGCCCGACGTAGGGGATTCCGGCCATCTCCAGCAGACCCTGGATCGTGCCGTCCTCACCGAAGGCGCCGTGCAGCACCGGGAAGACGACGTCGACAGCGCCGAGTACCTCGGTCTCCTGTCCCGGCTCCAGTGAAACGAGTTCACGGCTCGTCGGGTCGCCTGCCAGTACCAGTGCCTTGCCGCCCTCGACCGAGGGGAGTTCGCGGCCGCGGATGCTCAGCTGGGCGGGGTCGCCGGTGCCGAGCACCCAGCCACCCCGCGGGGTGATCCCGACCGGTACCGCTTCGAACCGCTCAGGATCCAGGTTCGCGAGGACGCTGCCCGCGGAAACACACGAAATCGTGTGTTCGGTACTACGCCCGCCGAAGACGACGGCCACCCGGATCTTCTGAGAACTCATGCCAGCACTGTATCTGCCGTGGTCGCGGGCCCGACGTCCGCTAGCGGAGCACGTGCAGTAGCGGCTTGAGCGCGGATCGCAACACCTCGCGTGAACAGCCCGCGTAGCCGATGAGGTTCCCGAACACCGTCGGCGTGCCGACGAAATGCCGGACGAGACCGTCGAGCCGGATCCCGGCGCGTTCCGCCGCCGCTATCCGCTCCGCCTCTTCCCGCGCGGATCCACAAGGGACCACCAGATGCGCGCCGGCGTCGTCGCCGAGCACCGGGATCCCCGCCGACGTCAGCGTGGCCGAAACCAGCGACCGGCGCTCCGAAAGCTCCCTCCGGAGCTTCCGCAGGTGCCGCCCCAGATCGCCGTGCCGCGCCAGCTCGACGAGTACCCGCTGCCCCGCCGGTGACGGACGCGTTCCGGTGTCCTCGCGGTACTCCAGCACGGCGGCCGCGACCTGCGGCGGCGCGACCATCCAGCCCGCGCCCAGCGCCGGGGTGAGAATCTTGCTCGTGGTCCCGAGATGCGCGACGACGTCGGGTGCGAGCGCGGCCAGCAGCGGCAGGGGCGCGACGTCGAACCGCAGTTCGCCGTCGTAGTCGTCTTCGATCACCAGCATGCCCTCGGCGCGGGCGCGTTCGACCAGTTCGACGCGGCGGGACGCGCTCATCCGGCTGCCGAGCGGGTATTGGTGCGCGGGCGAGCAGTAGACCGCGCGCACCCCGGGCGGCACGGCGTCCGGGCGCAGGCCCTCCTCGTCGACCGGGACGGGGACGACCTCCAGCCCGGCCCGCCGGAACGCCCGCGTCGCGCGCTGGTAGCCGGGCTCCTCGATCGCGACCCGGTCGCCGCGGGTGAGCACCGCGCCCGCGAGTTCGATCACCGCCGCCGTCGTGCCGCCGGTGGCCATCACCGTGCCGGCGGCGAGGCCGCGGTGCCGCAGCAGATGCTCGGAAACGGCGTCACGGTACGACCGCAGACCGGACCTGTCCTCGCGATACGTCGGACGGGGGTCGGCCGCGGCACGCCACGCGCGGCGCCAGGCCGCCTTCTCGACGCCCTCGGCCCACGGCACGCCCGGGGTGAGGTCGAGCAGCGTCTGCGGTTTCGCGGCCACGCCGGGCGCGGCATCTTTCGACGACCTTCCCGCGGGCGGTGCCGTGGTGACATAGGTGCCCGAGCCGTGGCGGCCCGCGATCCAGCCCTCCGCGTGAAGCTGCTCGTACGCGGCCGACGTCACCGTGCGGCTGACGCCGAGCCGGTTCGCGAGTGCCCTGGTCGAAGGCAGCCTGTCACCGCCACGCAGATGCCCGTCGCCGGCGGCCGCGCGCAACGCGTCGGCCAGCTGGACCGCGAGCGGGACGAGCGATTCGCGGTCGAGGCTGACCGGGAGGGCGGTGTCGGACATGCTGTACTCCGCGCTGGTGGAAGGCGGTGCCGGAAAGTGGCCTTTCCAAGTATAGGAGAATTGGACGTTATAACAGGCCACTCTCGTGGGTGAGACTGCACGCATGTCCACCCCGCTCTCGCCAACCGGCCGAACCACTCTCGGCCGCAAGAAGAACCGCGCGCTCACCGACCGCTCGGCGCTGTACGCGGTGCTCGACGAAGGCCTGATCTGCCACCTCGGCGTCGTGCGCGACGGCGCGCCACTGGTCATCCCGACCGGCTACGGCCGGGACGGGAACACGCTCTACCTGCACGGATCCACCGGGGCGAAGAGTATGCGCGACTCGGACGGCGTCGAGATCTGCGTCACGGTGACCCTGCTCGACGGCATTGTCTACGCACGCTCGATCAACAACCACTCGATGAACTACCGCAGCGCGGTGATCCTCGGCAAAGCGACCGCGGTGACCGATCCCGAGCGGAAGATGCACGGCCTTCACGTGCTGACCGACCATCTCGCGCCCGGTTCGTGGGAACACGCGCGCGACGTCAACGCGAAGGAGTTCGCGTCGGTCTCGGTACTGGAACTGGACCTGACCGAGGCGTCGGTGAAGATGCGCGGCGAAGGTCCCGACGACCCCGAGGACGAGGTCGCGGACGATTTGTCGTGGGCGGGGGTGCTGCCGGTGCGGACCGTGTTCGGGGAACCGGAGCCTTCGGTGGACCTGGTGCGCGAGTGGACGGTGCCGGACCACGTGAAGACGCGAACCGGGTAGCCGGTCACCGATGCACCTCAGGAGCGCTGTCGCGGAAGCCGCACGGTGAACGTCGTCTCGCCAGGGACACTCGCGACGTCGATCGTCCCGCCGTGCGCGGAAACGAGCGAGAGCACCACCGAAAGCCCCAGCCCGGTCCCGCCGTTCTCGCGGGTGCGGGCGGTATCGACCCGGTAGAACCGGTCGAAGATCCGATCACGCGCCTCCGGCGGGATCCCCGGCCCGGCGTCGGTCACCCGCAAGAAGACGTCCGAAGGCGAGGCCGAAGCCGAAAGGGTGATCGCGGTACCGGGTGGAGTGTGCACCGCGGCGTTGGCGAGGAGATTGTCCAGTACCTGTCGCAGGCGCACCGGATCCGCTTGCAGGACAACGTCTTCCGGGAGCTCGCCGAGGGTCAGCGGATACTCCGGGCGTCCGGCGGCGAAGGCCTCCCCCGCGTCGGCGATCAGCTCGGCGAGGTCGACGTCGACCAGCCGTAGCGGTGCTTCGGTCTCCGGCGCGTCGAGACGTGCGAGGAGCAGGAGGTCGTCGACGAGCACGCTCATCCGTTCAGTCTCCACGCGGATCTTCGCCAGATGAGCCTCGCGTTCGGCCGGTTCGTTCGCCGCGGCGTACCGGAAAAGCTCGGCGTAGCCCCGGATCGAGGTCAGTGGTGTGCGTAGTTCGTGGGAGGCGTCGGCGATGAACCGCCGCAGCCGCTCGTTCGCCTTGGTGCGCGCGACCAGCGAGGAATCCAGATGCGCCAGCATCACGTTGAACGCCGTCCGCAGCTCCTCGACCTCGGCGCCGCCGCCATTCCCCCGCGCGCGCACCGGGAGGTCGGCGTTCGCGGTGAGGTCGTGCGACGCGATGTCGTGCGCGGTCCCGGCCATGTCGCTCAGCGGCCGCAGCCCGCGCCGCAGCACCAGCCGTCCCGCGATCACCAGCACCGCCAGCGCCAGCAGGAACGCGACGACCTCGACCATCACCAGCTGGCTGACCGTCCGGTCCAGATCCGCCTGAGGCGCGGCGCTGACCAGGACGATGTTCCGGCTCGGCTCGATCGGGCAGGCCCGGACACGGAAAGTGCCCTTGTCCTCGATGTAGACCGTGCGCAGTACCTCAGTCTGCGTCGCGTCTTCGGCGACCTTCGCGAGTGCCTTCGTGTCCGGTGGCAGGGACCCACCCGACTGCGGCGACGCCTCGCCGTTCCGCACGGAGAACACCGCGGAGAACCAGCCGTAGGCCTGCTGCGGTTTCCCGCCGTGCGTGGTGCGCAGCGACGGCACCTGGCTGATCTGGGTCTTGGCGAGCTGTTCGTCGAGCCGGTCGTCCAGATAGCCCTTCATGATGCCGACCATCACGGTGCCGACCACGGCGAACACGACCAGCGCCAGCGCGCCGAGCCCGAGTGCCAGCCGGGTCCCGAGCCGGGACCGGCGCCAGGCGTCGTACCACCGGCGCAACGTTTTCATCTCGCCGCCCGCCGGACGACGTAGCCGACGCCACGCACGGTGTGGATGAGCGGCTCGTCGCCGTCGTCGAGTTTGCGGCGCAGATGCGAGATCACCAGTTCGACCACATTTGACCGGCCGCCGAAGTCGTATTCCCAGACGTGGTCGAGGATTTGCGCCTTCGTCAGCACCGCGGGCGAACGCCGCATGAGGTAACGCAGGAGTTCGTACTCGGTCGGCGTCAGCTCGGCGGGCCTGCCGTCGCGTGCGACCTCACGGGTGTCCTCGTTCAGGGTCAGGTCGCCGACCCGCAGCACCGCGGCCGATCGGGACTGGTTGCCGCTCCGGCGCAGGACGGCACGCAGCCGCGCCATCAGCTCTTCGACGGAGAACGGCTTGACCAGGTAATCGTCGCCGCCGCGAGTGAGACCGGCGACGCGGTCGGCGGTGGCGTCCTTCGCGGTGAGGAAGACGACCGGCACGGCCGTTCCGCCTTCGCGGAGTTTGTCGAGCACGGTGAACCCGTCGATGCCGGGCAACATCAGGTCGAGCACGACGATGTCGGGCACGAATTCGGCGGCCTTCACGAGTGCGGCCTCGCCCGAACCGGCGGTGACCGCCGTCCAGCCCTCGTACCGGGCGACGGTGGCCACCAGATCGGCGATATGCGGCTCGTCGTCCACCACGAGCAGGCGGACGGGGTTCTCGGTGTGCACAAGGCCCATCCTCCGCGAACGCGCGCGCGAGGGCGAGGCGGGAGCGCGGACGACAGGAAGCCGACAGCTTCCGCCAAGAAAGGTCACCGGTTGACACCGCAGGCTCGGCACTTGAACCGGGCCTAAACCGTTGGCCGGGTTTCGCGGGCTCGGGCAGACTGCGGCGTCATGACCTCTGTTGTGCAGAACTTCTTCTTCGACTGCGCCGACGCCTACGAACTGGGCCGGTTCTGGAGCGGCGTCGTCGGCAAGCCGATGGCGGACGACGACGTGCCCGGTGACCCCGAGGCGATCATCGAGCTGGGCAACGGCGTGACCTTGTTCTTCGGGCAGGTCCCCGAACCGAAGACGGTGAAGAACCGCATCCATCTGTGCCTGCGGCCGGACATCCCGCGCGATGAAGAGGTGGAGCGTGTGCTGAAGCTCGGCGCGACCCTGCTGCACGACCGGCGCAATGCCGACGGCACCGGCTGGGCCGTGCTCGGCGACCCCGAGGGCAACGAGTTCTGCGTCCTGCGCAGCGCCGCCGAAAAGGCGGTGACGTCTTGACCGGGTACCTCGAGCTGAACCGCGCGAACTGGGACGAACGCGCTCCGGCGCACGCCGCGTCCGCGGACTACGGCTACGAACGGTTCGTGACGGACCCCGCGCATCTCAGCGGCGTCGTCACCTTCGACCGGCCGCTGCTCGGCGACATCTCCGGTGCGCGCGGAGTCCACCTGCAATGCCATATCGGCACGGACACGCTTTCGTTGTCGCGCCTCGGCGCGCGGATGACCGGACTCGACTTTTCCCCGTCGTCACTGGAGATCGCGCGGCGGCTGGCCGCCGAGACCGGCGCGGAGATCGACTACCACGAGTCCGATGTGTACAGTGCCGCCGACGTGCTGGAGGCCGGTTCGTTCGACCTCGTCTACACCGGGATCGGCGCGATCTGCTGGCTTCCCGACATCGCGCGCTGGGGCAAAGTCGTCGGCTCACTGCTGAAGCCGGGCGGGCGCCTGTTCATCCGCGACATGCATCCGATGCTGGGCACCCTCGACGAGACGCAGCCGCTGATTACCCCGCGCTACCCGTACTTCGAGCAGAGCGAACCGCTGGTCGTCGACCAACCGGGGACCTATGTGGACACCGACGTCGAGTTCACACAGAACCGGACGCACGAGTGGAACCACGGTATCGGCGAGATCGTCACGTCGCTGCTCGACGCGGGACTGACGCTGACGAAGCTGGTGGAGCACGACAGCGTGCCGTGGAACGCGCTGCCCGGCTTCATGAGCCTGGACGCCGCGACCGAGGAATGGCGGCTGGCGAAGGATCCGCGGCGACTGGCGGCGAGTTTCACCGTCGAGGCGGTCAAACCCTCCTGAGGTTTACCGGCGCCCGTGTGTCATAAGGGGTCCCCATGAGACGAATTTCGTCCTATGGGGACCCCTCATGACATCCCGCACGCACGCCCGTCCACACGCACGCCCGCCCCCACGCCCCCACGCCTCGCAAGCAGAGGACTGATTGCGGCGATCGCTCGGTCACGATCGCTTGCCCGGACCCACCGGACTTTGAAGAATGACAAGTATGTCGAGTGCTCCCCGACGGCCCCTTGTCGCCGTCGCCGCCTTGGGCGGCACCATTTCCATGGTTCCCGGTGACGACGAGGACCACGCTGTCCCCCGGCTCACCGCGGCCGACCTGCTCGGTGACCTCGGCGAGAACCTGGCGATGGACATCCACGCGGAGACGCTCGCGGGTATTTCCAGCGCGTCGATGGACTTCGCGACGCTGGTCAAAACCCGCGACTGGGCCGCGCGAGCCGTCGACGAAGGCGCTCAAGGCGTCGTCGTGGTCCAGGGCACGGACACCCTGGAGGAGTCCGCGTACTTCTTCGAGCTGACCTGGGCTTCCGACGCCCCGATCGTGGTCACCGGCGCCATGCGCAACCCCAGTCTGCCCAGCGCCGACGGCGCGGGGAACCTGCTCGCCGCGCTGACCGTCGCCGCCGAACCCCGCAGCCGGGGCCGCGGCTCACTGGTCGCGTTCAACGACGACGTCCATCCGGCCCGCTGGGTCCGGAAGACGCATTCGAGCCACGTCGAGGCGTTTTCGTCGCATCCCGCCGGTCCGCTCGGGCTGCTCGCGGAGGGCGCGGTGCACTACTTCCACCCGGTCGCCGGGCGCCCGGCGGCGTTGTCGCTGGAAAACGCGGACTTCTCCGGGCTGGTGCCGATCGTCGAGAGCGGCGTCGACGACACCGGAGAACTCCTGGAGACGCTGGTCAAGGCCGGGGTCAAGGGGGTGGTGCTCGCCGCGAACGGCGCCGGGCACGTTTCGGCGGGAAGCGCCGACGTGATCGAGCGCGCGCTGCCGGAGGTGCCGATCGTGGTCGCCGGCCGGACCGGCGCCGGGCCGACGTTCCGTGGTACCTACGGCTTCCGCGGTTCGGAGTCGGACCTGATCGCGATGGGCGCGACCATGGCCGGCTGGCTCGACCCGCGCAAATCCCGGCTCCTGCTGCACACCCTGCTCGCCACCGGTGCCTCGCGAGACCGCGTCGAGGCCGAATTCCGCCTGCGCGGCGACCTCACCTGACCCCCGACCCCCCCGCGTTTAGTCCTCTAGTTGCGATAGATGCACGCGCAAGAATCGCAACTAGAGGACTAATCGCGGATCGGGCCCGAGATGGGGTCCAGGTGGTACGGGCGCATGGCGCGGGGCTGGTGCCGGTAGACGTGCACGCTGACTGCCGGATCCGGGCCCTCGTTGCGTACTTCGTGGATGTACCCCGGACCGAAGACGCGTGACTGGCCCGCCGACAGCGAATGCAGTTCCGTCACCGCCCGCCCGCCGGACGCACGCCGCGCGACGGTCTCGCTCAATTGCCCGCTGACCACGGTGAAAGCGCCCGCGGCGAATTCGTGGTCGTGCAGGTCGGTGCGCTGGCCGGGGAGCCAGCTCATCAGCCAGATCTCCTCCAGTTCGTCGCTGTCGACGAGCGCGGAGAAGCGTTGCTCGGGGTCGTAACGCAGCAGGTGCCGCCAGCGGTCACGATCCGCGGCGAACTCGAGCGCGACGCGCACCGGGTGCCGCAGGGCGGGGTTTTCGGGAATGACGAGCGTGTTGTCCGGGACGGCGAACATGAAGGAGTCCTCGCAGAAGGAAGAGTGTCAGGGCCCCGGCAAAGTCGTTGTGGCTGGTCAGTGGGTGATTCCGAGTAGTGTTAGTGGTCGGGTGAAGTCGCGGGCGTTGTGGCGTAGTGCGGC
>NZ_JBFBBY010000209.1:0-11729 GCF_040682875.1 Amycolatopsis sp. NPDC051071
CCAAAACACTCACGAGACCCGACCCCCTCGGTACCGGCGCCCGTTGCTCGCCTCAAGTACAGGAAGGCCCCCTTCCTTGCGCCTAGGTACAGGAAGGGGGCCTTCCTGTACCTAGGTCGCAGCTAAATCCAGTACCCAAGACACTCTTGGCCGTAACGACCCAAAACACTCACGAGCCACCTCACGAAGCGGGCTTAGTCCGATACCGCGGACTGGTCGAGTGCCATTCGAACCCGCCGCCCATCCACCCACGCAATCCGCGCAGGAATCGTTGCAGTTCGACGGAGGGCACCGCGAGCAGCTTCTCGTGCGCCGCCTTGAAGTCCCGTACGACGTCGTTGTGCAGTTCGACGGTGATCGCCGTGGCCTCCTCGATCGTGCACTTCCGATCGTCGGCGATCAGCACCACCGCGTTGCAGGGCGGCGATTCGTCCTGCAGATCCTTGGTGACCGAATGCAGATCGTTGACGAGCACGGCCGCGGTACCCGCCTGGATCGCCGCCTCACGAACCCGCGGGTCGTAGTAGAGGTTCGACGTCAGTTCATAACCGCCGAGGACGTCGATCAACGTCATCGACGTGTAGAAACTGTCGTGCTGGCGGGCGGCGAGATACTCCCACGCCGGCGGGTATTTCCCGCTGTGGCGCCAAGCCGCGTACGCCGTCCAGCTCACGAACATCGCGAACGTCGAGTAGCAGATGCGGTTCACCTGCGCGGCCGTCCCGGACGCCCTCAGGTACTCGGTGCTCGAGTTCAGCGCCACCAGTACCCGGTCGGCCCGCAGCGTTTCGTCTAGGTCGCGGCTGAACTCGCCCAGCGACGGCACCGGATCCATGGCGGCCATCGCCAGCGCGAGCTTGGGCGGCAACTCCGCGGGCACCGCGCCGAGTGAGGTGTCGTCGGCGTAGAGATCGTCGGCCGCCCACCAGGAGGCGTTGAGCTTCGCCGAGATCAACAGCCTGTCCGGATCCTCGCAGTCCGGGTGGGCGAGCATGACCAGCCTGCCGAAGCCCGCCTTCCCGATCTGCTCACACTCTTCCTCGTCGAACCCGCAGTCACCCGCCCACGCGATCAGGCGCCGGTCGACCTCCTCGCCGAGCGGGTCGTTGATCCGATCGGTGACGGGGCAGTACAGCGGCGGCGCCGAACCGTCACCCCACGGCCTGAACGCGTACCCGGGATCGAGGCTGGGCTCGGGCCCCGGCGGCGTCGGGATCTCCGTCGCCGCCGGGGGGTGTGCGAGCCGCGCGGCCAAACGCGCGGCGGACGTTCCCAGTCCGCTCGGGCCACCCAGAAGCGTGGCCAGAGCGCCGTGTTCCGTCATCGCAGTCACTCCGGTGGTCTCGGCAGGCGGGTGCTCAGACCCGGTCCGCGGCGATGAGCAAGTAGTGGAAGCTGCCTTCGCGGTACGCGTCGAGGAACGGGCCCTCGATACCGGTGGCCACCGACGACTTCTCACGCAGTTCCCAATACGGGATCGTGTCCGGTGTCAGGTCGACCACCGAAATCGGCACCAGCCCGTTCGCCGTCATCGCCTTGAAGTACTGGCTGCGCGGGTGGATGTTGCAGGTGTAGTGCTGGTCGATCTGCGCGACGGCTTTGGACCGTCCACCCGTTACGTCGTTGTAGCAGCCGGTGATGGTGACGTAGCGGCCGCCGAACTCCAGTTGCCGCGCATGCTCGGCGAACAGTTCGAACAAGTCCACGTACATGGTGCTCTCGTTGTTCCAGATTCCCTTGCGCGATCCGGTTTCGAAGCCGGTGTCGAGCATGTTGCGGAAGTGGTACCGCACCCGGTCGGCGACGCCCCGCCGGTCCGCCTCCCGGTTGGCGAACTCGACCTGCTTCTCCGAGATCGAGATTCCGTCGACGTGGCAGCCGAACCGCGCGTTCGCCATGATGCTGGACCCGCCGCGTCCGCAGCCGGCGTCGAGGAGCCGATCGTCCGGTTTGACGTCGCCGAGGTGATCGAGCAGGACGTCCGCCTGCGCGGTCTCCAGCCGGTGCATTTCGGCGATGATCCGCTCGTCACGGGTGTCCGCGGGGCCTTCCAGCACCGACCAGTCGACCTCACCGATCCCGTAGTGGTGGTGGTACAGCCCGTCCACGTCACCCAGCCGCAGGTTGACCGGGTCTTTCTCCTTGTTCCAGTACGACGCCACCGACTTCTGGTACTCGGTGCGCAGAACCTTGGTGGGAGCCGGGGTACGGGCAATGGTCACGTGCGTGGTCCTTTCTGAGGCGTTCGCTGTCGTGGCGGGGTGAGGAGTCAACGCGCGACCTCGACGTTTTCGAGGACGCCCAACGCGTCGGGCACGAGTACGGCGGCCGAGTAGTAGGTGCTCACCAGATAGGTGGCCACCGCCTGCTCGGTGATGCCGTCGAACCGCACGTTCAGTCCGGGCTCGTGCTCGTCGGGGAGTCCGGTCTGGTGCAGCCCGATCACCCCGTTGTCCTCCATCCCGGTCCGCATCGCGAGGATCGACGAGGTGCCGGAGTCGGTGATCGGGATCTTGTCGCAGGGCAGCAGGGGGACCCCGCGCCACGCGGCGACGACCTTGCCGTCGACCGTGGTGCCCTCCGGGTACAGGCCGCGTTGGGTGCATTCGCGGCCGAACGCGGCGATCGCACGCGGATGGGCGAGGAAGAACTTCGTCTTGCGGCGGCGGCTGACGAGTTCGTCCATGTCGTCCGGGGTCGGCGGACCGGACCGGGTCTGGAACCGCGACTTGAGGTCCGCGTTGTGCAGCAGCCCGAACTCGCGGTTGTTGATCAGGTCGTGTTCCTGCCGCTCGCGCAATGCCTCGATGGTCAGCCGGAGTTGCTCGTCGAACTGGTCCATCGGCTCGTTGTAGAGATCGGTCACCCGCGTGTGCACCCGCAGCGTCGTCTGTGCGACGGCCAGGTCGTACTCGCGGGGCGAGATCTCGTAGTCGACGAACGTGCCGGGCAGCGGCGGTTCGCCGTCGTGCCCGGACGACATCCCGATCTCCGCCTCACCCCTGGCGTTCTGCGGTTTCGTGCCCAGCGCCAGCATGTCCTGCACGTGACGGCGCATCGCCTCGGACCGGCCGTTGAGGTCGGCGAAGTCGTCCGCACGCAGGGTCAGCACGGTCACCGGGGTGACGGCTTTCGCGGTGAACGGCCAGTTCCGGTCGATGCCGGCGAGCATCTCGTCACCGAAGTGGTCGCCGTCGGCCATGCTTCCGACGGACGCCTCGTTGCCGTAGGCGCCCGGCGTCACCTTGGCGATTTTGCCGTGTGCGACCAGCACGACCTCGTCGAGCGGCGAACCGTGGTTGACGATCGTCTCGCCGGGCTGGTACTCGTGCTGCACGAACCGGTCGGCGAGCGCGGTGAGCGTGTCCTCGTCATCGAAACCACGCAGCAGAGCCAATTCCGCCAGTTCCTGCGGGACGACCCTGACCTGGGTGCCGACGTTGGTGAAGCTCACCCGCCCATCGCCGATCGCGTACGTGAGCCGCCGGTTGACCCGGAAGGTGCCACCGGTGGCCTCGACCCACGGCAGCATCTTCAGCAGCCACCGCGGTGTGATGCCCTGCATCTGCGGCCGCGTCTTGGTGGTGGTCGCCAGGTTTCGCGCGGCCGCTGGACCGAGACTGAGCCGCCGGTCGGTCTCCGGCGTCGTGGCGGTCATCCTTCGCGGCCGAGTTCGGCGGCTTCGAGCACGGCCAGCGCGTCCGGGACCAGCACCGCGGCGGAGTAGTACGTGCTGACGAGGTAGGAGATGATGGCCTGCTCGGAGATCCCCATGAAGCGGACGTTCAGGCCGGGCTCGTACTCGTCGGGCAGGCCGATCTGACGCAGGCCGACGACGCCCTGGTTCTTCTCGCCGGTGCGCATCAGCAGTACCGAACTGGTACTGGTCGTGCTGACCGGGATCTTGTTGCACGGCAGGATCGGGACGCCGCGCCACGACGGCACCTTGTGCCCGCCGAAGTCGACACCGGTCGGGTAGATGCCCCGCTTGCTGCACTCGCGGCTGAACGCCGCGATCGTCCGCGGATGCGCGAGGAAGAAGCCGGGTTCCTTCCACACCAAGGAAAGCAGGTCGTCGAAGTCGTCAGGGGTCGGCGGGCCGGTGCGCGTCGCGATGCGCTGGGAGAAATCGGCGTTGTGCAGCAGGCCGAAGTCGGTGTTGTTGATCATTTCGTGTTCTTGACGCTCGCGCAGCGCCTCGATGGTCAGACGGAGCTGTTGCTCGGTCTGGTCCATCGGCTGGTTGTAGAGGTCGGAGACCCGGCTGTGGATCCGCAGCACGGTCTGGGCGACGCTCAGTTCGTATTCGCGCGGCGCGGTCTCGTAGTCGACGAACGTGCCCGGCAGCAGCGGTTCACCGTCGTGCCCGGACGAGATGTCGATCTCGGCTTCGCCGAAGTCGTTGGAGCGCCCCGTGTCCTGCGATGCCTGTGCGATCTGCGCCTGCAGGGATTCGGATTGTTCGAGCACGTGCTCGAAGGCCTGGCGGGTCAGCGTCAGCACGGTACAGGCGGTGGCCGCCTTCGCGGTGAACTCCCAGATGCCGTCGGCGTCGACGAGGGCCTGTGCGCCGAAGTAGTCGCCGTCCTTGACCACGCCCAGCCCGGTCTCGTCACCGTAGGGGCCGGGACCGGTCTTGGTGATCTTGCCGTGTGCGATGAGGTAGACCCGGTCGGCCCGGTGTCCGAATTCGACAAGTACGTCGCCCGCCGAAACCTCCTGCTGTACAAAACGGCGAGAGAGTTCTTCGAGGACTTCTTCGTCGTCGTAACCCTTGAGCGGCTTCAGTTCGCCCAGTTCCGCCGGGATCACGCTCACTTCGGTGCCGACCTTCGAGAACGTCACCCGTCCGTCGCCGACCGCGTAGCTGAGCCGCCGGTTGACCCGGTAGGCGCCGCCGTTGACCTGAACCCAGTCGAGCATCTTCAGCAGCCACCGGGACGAAATGCCCTGCATCTGCGGAACGGATTTGGTCGTGGTCGCCAGGTTTCGGGCGGCGGCCCGGCCCAAACTCAGCTGCGGATTTCCCGCCCCCTGGACACCTTCGGCGGAAGTGTCCGATTCGGTCACGGTCACAGCAAGGTCCACCCTTCGATAGTCGCGTGAACTGTACAAAGATCACAAACTTGCGGTGTGCCGGTATTCCCCGAGGTGGCGGCCCCGCAGGGATCAACATAGCAAGGTGTTTTGCCCGCACAAGCGCACTTTCGGGTAATGGAAAAAGGCCACCCGAATGCCGATTCCGGCATTGTTCGAAACGCTTTCTTCATCGTGACCCGGCCGTTGAATAGGCCTACACAATCGGTCCAGCGATTGTTCTGGGGTGTTAGGCGACGCCGCCCCGGGACTCCTCGCGGTACCACCGATGCGGCTGTTCGAGTGGGACGGCCGACCTCTTTCGTGTCGCCTGCCCGCGCTTGTCCGGCGATGGCTTGACAGACAGCGACGAAACAGAGGGTTGCGTTCCGACACTCCGTCGTGTCAGTCGTCCCAAGTGAACCCTCCGTACTTGTGCGCCTGGATCACGGCTTGCACCCGCATGACGACCCGGAGCTTGGCCACTATCCGTCCGACGTGGACTTTGACTGTGCTCCAGTACCGCCGAACGAGCCGAACCGGCACCTTGATGATTGTTCAGCGGAGGCTGTACTGTTCGGGCTGTGCTGACATGTGAAACGCAGGGTGCCGCGCTCGCCCGGCTGGGCCGCGCCCTCGCCGACCCGAACCGGTGCAAGATCCTGGTCGCCCTGCTCGAAGGTGTGAGCTATCCCGGACAGCTGGCCGAGCAACTCGGGCTGAGCCGCTCCAATGTGTCCAATCACCTCGCGTGCCTGCGGGGCTGCGGGCTGGTCGTGGCCACCTACGAAGGCCGCCAGGTCCGCTACACGCTGGCGGACGCGCATCTCGCCCGCGCGCTGCGGGAACTGGTGCAGGTCGTGCTCGCCGTCGACACCGCCGAGCCGTGCGTGGACGACTCCAGCCTTCAGGTGACCCGGTGACCAGTACCTGCACGGACGGCTGCTGCACGACGACGTCCACAGTGGACCCAGGACGCCGGGCAGTACTGTCGCGCCGGGTCCGGCTCCTGGTCGCCGCGACCATCACCTACAACGTCGTCGAAGCCGTCATCGCCATCGCCGCCGGCAAGATCGCTTCGTCCACCGCGCTGATCGGCTTCGGACTGGACTCGGTCATCGAGGTCGCCTCGGCCACGGCGGTGGCCTGGCAGTTCTCCGGCAAGGACCCCGAAGCCCGCGAGCGGACCGCGCTGAAGGTCATCGCGGTGTCCTTCTTCGCGCTGGCCGCCTATGTCACCGCTGAATCCGTGCGTGCCCTGTTCGGCGCCGATCCCGCCGAGCACTCCACGGTCGGCATCGTGCTGGCGGCGGTCTCGCTGCTGGTGATGCCGTTCCTGTCCCACGCCCAGCGCCGTGCCGGGCGTGAACTCGGCTCCGCGAGTGCCGTCGCGGACTCCAAACAGACCTTGCTCTGCACCTACCTTTCCGGTGTGCTTCTCGTCGGGTTGCTGCTCAACAGCCTCTTCGGCTGGTATTGGGCGGATCCGATCGTCGCGCTCGTCATCGCCGCCGTCGCCGTCAAGGAGGGCCGCGAGGCCTGGCGCGGTGAGCACTGCTGCTGAAAGGAGCGCCATGACCCCGCCCGCACGGTGGAACCGGTACTGGGATGGCAAATCCCGGACCTACGACCGGGAAATGCGGTTCTGGGACCGGAAGCTGTTCGGCGACTCCCGGGCGTGGGCCTGCGGCCAGGCCACGGGTGACGTCCTCGAAGTCGCCGTCGGCACCGGTCTGAACCTGCCGCTCTATCCCGAGACCGTCACCCTCACCGGCATCGATCTCAGTGACGGCATGCTCGATATCGCCCGTTCCCGCGCCGGACGCCTCGGGAGCACGGTGACCCTACAGCGGGGCGACGCCCACGACCTGCCCTTCGACGTCGGCTCGTTCGACACGGTCGTCTGCACCTTCGGCCTCTGCGCCATTCCGGACGACGGCAAGGCGCTGGCGGAAATGGCCCGTGTCCTGCGGCCGGGTGGGCAGCTCATCCTGCTCGACCACATCAAGAGCTCGTCCCGCGTCGTCCGCGGCCTGCAATGGCTCGCCGAGAAGGTCACCGTGCCCATGGCAGGCGAGCATTTCCTCCGGCGCCCGCTGGACAAGATCGCCGCTCTCGGGCTGACCGTCGAGCGCCGCGAGCGGTTCAAACTCGGCCTCGTGGAGCGGCTCGTCGCCCGCAAGTGAACCGTGTCATCGGAATTTCATCGCCGTCGCCGATCCTCGTGGAGTGACCTATCCCCAGCAATCCGCTCCCGTCTGGCCGCGGTACCCCGTCGCGCCGCCGGAGAAGTCCCCGAACGCGGGACTCATCGTCGGCCTCGTGGCCGCCGCGCTCCTCGCCGCCGGCGGGGTGACCGCGGTGACCATGGCGATCGTGACCAGCGGCGGCGCTCCCGCCGTCGACCCCGATCCCTTCTCCGCGCAGGCCGGAGACTGCATCTCGGCCGACGAGGACGCCGGCAGCAACGGCGAGTTCAGCGGCGGCGCCGTCCGGGTCCACTGTTCGGACAGCGCCGCCAACTATTCGGTGCTCGCGCAGCTCAAGTCGGGCACCGGCGCCGACTGCGCCTCCGTCCCTGGCTATGAGTACGGCAATCCCGTCGTCTACGACTTCAAGTCGGGACAGTCCAGGGAACTTTGCGTCATGCCGAAGGACTGAGTGATCCCAGCACCACGACGCCGTCGTCGTCCGAGTAGAGCATGTCGCCGGGTGTGAAGGTCACTCCCCCGAAGCCGACCGGGACGTCGATCGCGCCCGCGCCGGCCTTGGAACTTTTGCGTGGGTTGGTGCCGAGCGCTTTGACTCCGAGCGGGAGCGCGGCCAGTTCGGCGCTGTCGCGGACGGCGCCGTTGACGACGACGCCTGCCCATCCGTTGTCGACAGCGGATTTCGCGATCATGTCGCCGGTGAGCGCGCTGTGCAGTGAGCCGCCGCCGTCGATCACGAGGACGCTGCCCTCGCCCGGCGTGGCCAGCAGCTGTTTGACCAGGCCGTTGTCCTCGTGGCAGGAGACCGTCCGGATCGGACCGGAGAACGTCCGGTGCCCGCCGAACTGGCGGAACTGGGTGTCGCAGACGCGGAGCCGGTCGCCGTATTCGTCGACGAGGTCGGCGGTGGTGAAGGAATCGATCACGGCGCCTGAGTGTAGGTGTTCGCCGCTGCCTCTATCGCGTTGCCACTGGCGGGAACACCGTGTCCAGGACGTGGGTGAGGATGGCGGCGGGGTCGGCCGCCGGGGCGATCGTCTGCCGAAGGGCGAGTCCGATACCCAAGGCGCCCAGCATGACGACGGCTTGGTGCAGCGGCATGGCGGATTCGAGGTGCAGGCGCCGGGAATGCTCGTCGAGCAGGGCGACGACCTCGTCGTCGTGACGGTGCTGGATGGCGGCGATCAGGGCCGCGGTTTCGGGTTGTCGCGCCGTCGCGGCGAGCACCTCCGCGGCCGCCGCGGTCCATTTCGCGGCGTCCTTGTCCGCGACGTCGGCGGGGTGCAGCGCCGCGATCACGTCATCGCGGGTGGTGGCCAGGGCGAGCGCTTCCCGCAGCCCTTGCAGGTGGCTTTCCGCGCCGGCTTCGATGATCGCCAGCCACAAACCTTCCTTGCCGCCGAAGTGTTTGTAGACGGCGCCGCGGGTGTAGCCGGCCTCGGCCGCGATCTCCTCGATGGTCGCCGCCAGGAAACCGCGCCGCAGGAACACCCGGTGTCCGGCGTCCAGCAGGTGTTCGTGGGTGCGCTCCTGCTGCTCGGCCCGTGTCAGCCTGGTCATCGCCCGCCTGTTCAGTAACAGAGTGTTTCTGGAAACACGATGTTACTGTACTGTCCGGTTCATGGAGTTTCTGGCCCCTATGGCCGCGTTTCTCAGCCTGCCGCTCTTCCTGGCGGGGTTCGCTTGGTACGCCGTACGTGCCCGCCGCTGCGGCAGTGGCCAGTCGTTGATGGGGCCGTTCGAGGAGATCTGGGATCCGATCGCGTACAAAACGAATATCGAGATCCAGATCGAGGCGGAACGGAGCCCGGAGGCACCCGCACCCAGCGACCCACCCGATGGCCGCCTCAATATCCGACGGTGAAATGCCGCTCCAGCCCGGGATTCTCGAGTTCGTCGACGATGGCGATCGCGAGATCCTCCGCGGAGATCCGGGACGAGCCGTCGGCCCCGGTGACGATCGTGGTCGTCCCGCGCCGGTAGGTCCCCGTCCGAACGCCGGGTTCGAGGATCGCGGGCGGGCTGAGGTAAACCCAGTCACCCGCGTGCGCTTCGCAGGCCTGAAGCTGCGTGGTGCTGGCCGAGGCGATGGTCCGCCACTCCGGCGGCACGAAGGCCGGGTCGTCGATGACGAGTCCGCCGGACGGCGAGCGCAGTGGCCCGGCGCCGCCGATGACCAGGAGCCGGGTGCCCGCCGCGGCGTCGAGCAGGGCTTTGAGGGTGGCGGCGACCGTGTCCTCGCCGCCGGGCGCGGGTCTGGTCGCGCTCACGATGGCGTCGGCGCCGGAGAACACCCTGTTCATATGGTCGACGTCGGTGGCGTCGCCGCGCGCGACGTCGACCTCGGGATGCGGGGATTTCGCCGTGGTGCCGCGGAAGACGGCGGTGACGTGATGGCCTCGGGCGTGGGCTTCGGTGACGACGCGGGAGCCTGCCATGCCCGACGCCCCGACTACGACGATCTTCATCGGACGATGCCTTCCTTCTTGGTCTTCGGGACGATCTGGCCGGCGACGATCGAGGCAAGGGCGAGGGCGAAACCGGCGAGCTGGACCGGGCCGAGGCTCTGTCCGAGCAGGGCGGCACCGAGGACCGCGGCGACCATCGGCGAGAGCAGCCCGAGGACGGCGACCGAGGTGACCGGCAGGGCCGTGATGCCGCGGAACCACAGGACGTAGGCGAGCAGACCGCCGATCAGGCCGAGCCACAGGTAGCCGAGGGCCGCGCCGAGGTCGATGGCGGGCGGTGCGCCTTCGAACAGGAAGGTCACCGGCACGAGGAACAGGCCACCCGCGGTGAGCTGCCACGAGGCGAACGCGGTCGGCCCGACGTCCGCCGGCCGCCCCCACCGTTTGGTGAGCGTGACACCGAGCGCCATGGTCGCGGCGCCGCCGAGTCCGGCGAGGATGCCGACGAGGTCGAAGCCCGCCGCGGGACCGATGACGACCAGCCCGACACCGGCGATCCCGACGATTCCCCAGGCGAATCGCCAGGCGGACGGGCTCTGCCGCAGAACGGCCACGGCGAGGACTGCGACGAGAAGCGGCTGGGCGGCGCCGAGGGTGGCCGCGACACCGCCGGGTAGCCGTTCCGCGGCGACGAACAGCAAGGGGAAGAACATCCCGATGTTGAGGACGCCGAGTGCGGCGGCTTTCAGCCACCAGGTGCCGCGCGGCAGGGTGCGGGTGAAGGCCAGGGCGATGAGGCCGGCCGGCAGGGCACGCATGAGGCCCGCGAACAGCGGGTGCCCGGCAGGCAGGAGTTCGGTGGTGACCACGTACGTCGTCCCCCAGACCATGGGGGCGAAGGCGGTCAGCGCGGTGCCGGAGAGACCGGCGGTGAGGGGCGAGGTCGTCAGCGTTTTCACGCTTCTCAGCATCGGCGCTGACGATCGATGAGTCCAACACATGTTTGTCACCTGATCCATCTTGATTCAAGATAGATCCATGGAGCTTCAGCAGATGCGGTATGTCCTCGCGGTCGCCGAGACCTCCAGCTTCACGCGTGCCGCGGAACGGTGCCTCGTCGTCCAGTCGGCGTTGAGCCATCAGATCGCGCGGCTGGAACGGGAACTGGGCGCGCGGCTGTTCGAACGCACGAGCCGCCGGGTGCGCCTGACCGCCGCGGGCGAGGCCTTCCTGCCCGCCGCCCGTCAATGCCTCGACGCGGCCGAACGGGCGGGAGCCGAGGTCGCCGCGGCCGTCGGCGAGATCCGAGGGCGGCTCACCGTCGGCGTGATCCCGACCGTCGCGGCGGTCGACGTCCCGGCCGCGTTGCAGACGTTCCACCGGCGGTATCCGCACGTCCGGATCGGGCTGCGGGTCGGGGCGAGCGGGCATCTGGTGGAGCAGGTCAAGGACAGTGCGATCGAGGTCGCGATCCTCGGCCTCCCGGTGTCGGACCGCCCGGAAGGCGTCGGCACCTGCGAACTGGCACGTGACAACCTGGTCGCCGTCGTGGCGCCGGGACATCCACTCGCCGAGGCGTCCGAAGTGGACTTGCACAGACTCTCGACCGAGGTGTTCGTGGACTTCCCGGCCGGCACGGCGGGGCGCGCCCAGACGGACCAGGCGTTCGCCGCCGCACGGTTGACCAGGGAAGTCGCGTTCGAGGTGACCGCCGCCGACTTCATGGCGCGGCTCATCCACCAAGGGCTGGGCGTCGCGATGCTGCCCTCGAACTACGTGCCGAACCTGAGCGGGGTGGTGAGCGTCCCGGTGACGGACGCGCCAACGCGGATCGAGCATTTGGTGTGGAACCGGTCCACGGTGACGCCCGCGGCGAAGGCCTTCCTCGAGGTGCTGGGGGTCGTGAGCGGCGGTTCTCTTGAGGGGTAAGGCAAAGGTGTGTGGGGGCAACTCGCCGCGTCCTCCTGGTCGGTGTCCTCGGTCGCGGGCGTGTCTTGAAGGGCCCCTTTGAGACGTTGATCGTCTCAAAGGGGCC
>NZ_JBFBBY010000210.1:0-11676 GCF_040682875.1 Amycolatopsis sp. NPDC051071
CCCCATAGGACAAAATTTGTCCTATGGGGACCCCTCATGACATTTACGGGACCCGCGCCTCACTCCGTGAAGGCGGCGATGTCTTCCATCTCGACGACCGTCCGGACCTCGACCTCGATCTCGCTGAACAGTGCCGCGTAGGTCTCCGCGAACGCGACGGCCTCGGCCAGATCCTTCGCGTTGATCAGTGCGAACCCGCCGATGACCTCCTTGGCCTCGGTGAACGGGCCGTCGGTCGCGGTGATCTTGCCGCCGCGCACCTTGCGGACCCGCGCGCCCCGCTCCGACGGGTGCACGCCCTCCGCCGTGATCAGGATGCCCTTCTTGAACGAGTCCTCCACGAAGGCGCCCATCTGCTCGATGAACTCCTTGCTGGGCTTCCAGGCTTCCGGAGCGCTCTCGTCCAGCCGGTGCATCATCAAAAACCGCATCGTTGCTCCTCAGTGGTCTTGGCGGGCCTTGTCCGTCCCACCCTCACCAGCGCGTCGAGCGGCTCGACGGCGGTTCGACAATTTCGACAATTTCGACATGAACTTTTTCTCAGCGGCTCGCGACCTTCTTGTACTGGGCCGTCGCCAGCGGTGCGAAGATCGCGATGATGGCGATGCAGCAGAGGATCGCGTAGAGCGAAGCGTGCTCCGCGGGCCAGCCGGTCGGCGGTGTGCCGAAGCGGTTGCCGAACAGGTCACGCGCCGAGTTGATCACCGCGGTGAACGGGTTCCAGTCGGCGATCGCCTTCAGCACGCCGGGTAGTTTGTCGGCCGGGACGAACGCCGTCGAGATGAAACTCAGCGGGAACATCCACATCAGCCCGGCACTCTGCGCGACCTCGACACTGCGTGCGACGAGCCCGATCCACGCGCCGACCCAGGACAGCGCCCAGGCGAACATCAGCATCACCAGGTAGCCGAGTACCGCGTCGAGGAAACTGCCGCGGATCCGCCAGCCGACCAGCAGCCCGCACAGCGACATGACGACCAGCGCCACGACGCTGATCACCAGATCCGACGTCGTCCGGCCGAAGATCACCGCGAGGCGGGAGATCGGCAGCGAGCGAAATCTGTCGATGATGCCTTTCTGCAGGTCGTTCGCGAAGCCGATCACGGTGAACGCCGAGTTGAACGCGACCGTCTGCGCGAAGATGCCGGCGATCAGGAACTCGCGGTAGGCGAGCCCGCCCGCCTCGCCGCCGATCGCGTCGCCGAAGACGTACGCGAACAGCAGCACGAACATGATCGGCTGCAACGTCGCCGCCATCAGCCAGTCCGGGTTGCGCTGGACGTTCTTCAGGTTCCGCCAGGTGATCACACCACCGTCGGAAAACGCCTTCGCGACCGCGCTCACTTCTTGTCCCCCTCGTCCGTGGCGTGCCCTGTCAGCGAAAGGAAGACGTCGTCGAGCGTCGGCCGGTGCAACCCGACGTCCAGGACGGCGACGCCCTGCGCGTCCAGCCGCCGGAGTGCCTCGATCAGCGCCTTCGGCCCGCCTTCGACCAGGACGTCGACCTTGCGGGTGTGCTCGTCGACCGACGGCGTACCCGAGCCGACCTCGGAGAGCACCTGCGTGGTCGCGGGGAGGTCGCCGGCGTCGGCGACGACCAGTTCCAGCCGCTCGCCGCCGATCTCCTGCTTGAGTTCGTCGGCCGTGCCGCGCGCGATGACCTTCCCCTTGTCGATCACCACGATCGAGTCGGCGAGCTGATCGGCCTCCTCCAGGTACTGCGTGGTCAGCAGGACCGTGGTGCCGTCGGCGACCAGTTCCTTGATGACCTCCCAGGTCTCGATCCGGCCGCGCGGGTCGAGTCCGGTGGTCGGTTCGTCGAGGATCACCACGGTCGGCTCGGCGACCAGCGCCCCCGCGAGGTCGAGCCGTCGCCGCATCCCGCCGGAGTACGTCTTGGCAGGCCGGTCCGCCGCGTCCTCCAGCCGGAATCGCGCGAGCAGCTCACGCGCCCTCGCCTTCGCCGCGGCCTTCTTGCTCCCGTACAGCCTGCCGACCATGTACAGGTTCTCGAATCCGGTGAGGTTCTCGTCCACCGCGGCGTACTGCCCGGACAGCCCGATCGATCGCCGGACGGCGTCGGGCTGGGCGAGCACGTCGTACCCGGCCACCTCGGCCTCGCCCGAATCCGGGCGGAGCAGCGTGGTCAGGATGCGGACCGTCGTCGTCTTGCCGGCGCCGTTCGGCCCCAGCAGACCCAGCACCTTGCCCGTCGGGATCGACAGATCGACCCCGTCGAGCGCCCGTGTGGACCCATAGGTCTTGACCAGCGCCTTCGCCTGAACTGCGAACATGCGGTCAAACTAGACCCGGGTGCCGCCAAAGGCACCAGGGTTTTTCCCTGATCCGCCAAGGGCGAACGGATTACTTCTCGAGGATCGCGGTGACGCCCTGGCCACCCGCCGCGCAGATCGAGATGAGCCCGCGGCCGGAACCCTTCTCGCTCAACAGCTTCGCGAGGGTGGCGACGATGCGGCCGCCGGTCGCCGCGAACGGATGCCCGGCAGCCAGCGACGAGCCGTTGACGTTCAGCTTCGCCCGATCGATGGCGCCGAGCGGCTCGTCGAGGCCCAGCTTCTCCTTGGCGAACGCCGGGTCCTCCCACGCCTTGAGCGTGGCGAGCACCTGCGACGCGAAGGCCTCGTGGATCTCGTAGAAGTCGAAGTCCTGCAAGGTGAGCCCGGCGCGGTCGAGCATCCGCGGGACGGCGTACGCGGGCGCCATCAGCAAGCCTTCGTCGCCGTGGACATAGTCGACGGCCGCGGTTTGCGAGAACGTCAGGTACGCGAGCACCGGCAGCTTCCGGGCCTTCGCCCACTGCTCGGTCGCGAGCAGGACCGTCGACGCGCCGTCGGACAGCGGCGTCGAGTTGCCCGCGGTCATCGTGCCGCCGGGGCCACCGAAGGCAGGCTTCAGCTTCGCGAGCTTCTCGACGCTGGAGTCCGGCCGCAGGTTCTGATCGCGGGCGAGCTTGAGGAACGGCGTCACCAGGTCGTCGAAGAAGCCCTTGTCGTAGGCGGCGCCGAGACGCTGGTGACTGGTCGCGGCGAGTTCGTCCTGCGCCTCGCGGGTGATCTCCCAGACTTTCGCGGTCAACGCGGCGTGCTCGCCCATGGACAGGCCGGTGCGCGGCTCGGAGTTACGCGGGATCTCGGGGACGATGTGGCCGGGGCGCAGTTTCGCGGCCAGCTTGAGCCGGTCCGGGAGCGTCTTCGCGGCGTTGAGCTGCACGAGGATCTGACGCAGGTCGTCGTTGACCGCCAGCGGCGCGTCCGACGTCGTGTCGACGCCACCCGCGATGGCCGAGTCGATCTGGCCGAGGGCGATCTTGTTGGCGACGTTGATGATCGCCTGCAGACCGGTGCCGCAGGCCATCTGCACGTCGGAGGCCGGAGTGGCGGGGTTCAGCTTGCTGCCGAGCACGCTTTCGCGGGCGAGGTTGAAGTCGCGGGCGTGCTTGAGCACCGCACCGGCGGCGACCTCGCCGATCACCTCGTCCTGCAGGGAGAAGCGGCTGACCAGGCCGTCGAGGGCGGCCGTGAACATGTCCTGGTTCGACGCCTTCGAGTACGGGCCGTTCGAGCGGGCGAAGGGGATCCGGTTGCCGCCGATGATCGCGACCTTGCGCACGGGTGCCGTCCTTTTCGTGGCCATTTTTTCCACTCCTCCGTAGGCTCTCTCACACTGTAACCTACTCGCGGGTAGGTTAGACTGCGACGTGACGAAAACTGCACGGGAGGCACGTAATGGCTGACAGGTACCAGCAGTTCACGAAATCCCCGGTGGGGAAGTTCGTGGTGCCGAAGCTCGGCCTGCCGAACCCCGCGACGCTTCGCCGGTACAAGCCCGGCCAGCCCGCCCTCGAGGGTCCCGCACTTCTCGGCGCCGCGCCGGGTGGCCGCCTCGAAAAGGTGATCGAGGCACAGCTGCACCGCGCGGGTATCGAGGTCGTCTCCGTGGCGGCCGGAAAGCACGCAGCGCTCGTCTTCGACGCGACAGGCGTGAAGGACCCGAAGCAGCTTCGCGAGGTCTACTCCTTCTTCCACCCCGTGATCCGCAGCGTCGGCTCGTCGGGCCGCGTCGTCATCCTCGGGACGCCGCCTGAGCTGGCCGAAGGGCACGAACGGATCGCTCAGCGCGCGCTCGAAGGTTTCGTCCGTTCGGTCGGTAAGGAACTGAAGCGCGGCGCGACCGCTCAGCTCGTGTACGTCGCCGAAGGGGCCGAAGAGGCCACCGAGTCCACGCTGCGATTCCTGCTGTCGGCGAAGTCCGCCTTCGTCGACGCCCAGGTCATCCGCGTCGGCACCGAGACCAAGACCGCCCCGGCCCCGGACGACTGGGCGAAGCCACTCGAAGGCAAGGTCGCACTGGTCACCGGCGCGTCCCGCGGTATCGGCGCCGCGATCGCCGAGGTGCTGGGCCGAGACGGCGCACACGTCGTCGCGCTCGACATCCCCGCGCAGGGCGGCGATCTGTCCAAGGTGGCCAACAAGGTCGGCGGATCCGCACTGCAACTGGACATCACCGCCGCCGACGCCCCGGCGAAGCTGGCCGAATACCTGACCACGCGCCACAACGGCGTCGACATCGTCGTGCACAACGCGGGCATCACCCGGGACAAAACGCTGGGCAACATGACGGAAGGCGGCTGGGACTCGGTCATCGCGGTCAACCTCGCGTCGCAGCTCGCGGTGAACGAGAAGCTCCTGTCCGACAAGGTGCTCAAGGAGAACGGCCGGATCGTCGGCGTCTCGTCGATCGCCGGGATCGCGGGCAACGTCGGCCAGACGAACTACGCCACCAGCAAGGCTGGCGTCATCGGCATGGTGAACGTCGGCGCGCCGACGCTGGCCGAATACGGTGGCACCATCAACGCCGTCGCGCCCGGCTTCATCGAGACGAAGATGACCGCCGCGGTGCCGCTGTTCATCCGTGAGGCCGGGCGGCGGCTGTCCAGCCTCGGCCAGGGCGGGCTGCCGGTCGACGTCGCCGAGACCATCGCCTGGTACGCGAATCCGGCTTCGGCCGCGGTCAACGGCAACGTGGTTCGCGTCTGCGGCCAGGCACTGCTGGGGGCATGAGCATGGCGGTCAAGGAACTTCGCGAGACGCCGAGCCTGTCTTCGCTGTACCCGAAGGCGTTGCTCGGATCGCTGCGCAAGAGTGGCGGGAGCACGCTGCCGGGTACCGAATTCGTCCGCGAGGGCGTGGTCGTCGACCCGGCGCACCTTGCCGCGTATAACCAGGTGTGCGGCTTCCGGCTGGACGACGTCCTGCCCGCGACGTACCCGCACATCCTGGCGTTCCCGCTGCAGATGGCGCTGATGACCGAACGCGACTTCCCGTTCCCGTTGCTGGGCATGGTGCACGTCGCCAACCGGATCACCCAGCACCGGCCGTTGCGGCTGGACGAGTCGTTCACCCTGCGCGTGCGCGCCGAAGACCTGCGCCCGCACGAAAAGGGCAAGCAGTTCGACGTGATCAGTGAACTGCTCGCCGGTGACAGTCCGGTGTGGACGGACGTCAGCACGTATCTGCGCCGTGGTGGTGGCAGTGGGGAGAAGTCCTCGCACGGTCAGCTCTCGCAGCCGTCGCCCAACGCGATCTGGCAAGTGCCCGGTGACATCGGCCGCCGCTACGCCGAGGTTTCGGGCGACCGCAACCCGATCCACCTGCACTCGATCACCGCGAAGGCGTTCGGATTCCCGGCCGCCATCGCGCACGGCATGTGGACGAAGGCGCACGCGCTCGCGGCGTTCGAGGGCAGGCTGCCGGACGCGTTCACCGTCGACGTCAAGTTCAAGCAGCCGGTGCTACTGCCGGCGAAGGCGGCGTTCACCACTTGGAGCGAAGGCAAGGGCTGGGCCTTCGAACTCTGGAACGCACGCAAGCCGAAGCCGCATTTGGAAGGTTCAGTCGTCGCTCTCTGACGGCTTCCAGACGTCGCCCTCGACGAGGTCGTTGAACCCGAGCCAGACGAGGTTCATCAGCCACGAGGCGAGGACGCCGTCGGAGACATCGGGGTGGTCGAGCGCCCAGTCGGCGAGTGACTCGGCCGCCCCGACCAGCGCGGCCGACAGCCCGGCGCCGGAGAACTCGGCCTGTTCGCCGAGGCCCTTGCGGGTACCGGCGGAGACGACCAGCGCGGCGACCAGTTCGATCGCGCGGGTGCGCATGTCGGTGATCTCGGCGGCGAAGGCGCCGCCGACGGTCATCGCCTGGCGGTGCAGCACCGTCCAGGACTCGCGGTACTCGGCGACGAAGCGGTAAAACGCGCGAAGCCCGTGCCAAAGCTGCATGTCGGGCGGCAGATCGGGCTTGATCCCGTTCTGCACGGCTTCGAGCAGCCGGGTCGCCTCGCGGCGGATGCACGCGCCGAACAGATCTTCCTTGGACCCGAGGTAGGTGTAGATCATCGGCTTGGACACGCCGGCGACCTCGGAGATCTCGTCCATCGACGCGGAGTGGTAGCCGTAGCGCGAGAACACCGAGACCGCGGCGTCCAGGATCTGACGTTCCCGCACCGCTCTCGGCAGCCGTTTGGCGCGTTCGGCTGGACGCGGTACTTCCTCGGACACTCAAGACCTCCCTTTTCTCCGGTCAGACGCTACCGGGCTACTCCGGACGAGGGTGATTTCGGCACGCTTGCCCGCCTACCTACTCGCGGGTAGCCTTACGCTTGGGTAGGCGAAGGTGGAGGACGAATGACCGAGATCGTGGGGCTGACCGGCCGCGCGCTGGTCGACGCGCTGGAACGGATCGAGCCGGATTCGGCCGAAGCGCACTCTCTCGACGTCAACGAGGTCGCGGGTGCCGTGGATCCGAAGGACCTCGGCAAGGACGACGTCCGGCGGCTGCTGGCCACACTGGGACGGCTCGCCGAGTCCGCGCCCGCGTTCGATCTCCGCAAGGTCGACCCGGCCCGGTTCGCGAACCTCGTCGCCCGCGCCTCGCGCACGCAACTCGAGAGCGTCGTCGCCGAACGGCCGCTCCGGGAACGCGTGCTCGGCGAGATCTTCGACCGCATGGGCGCCCACATCCGGCAGGACCGGGCGAAGACATTGCACGCGGTGGTCCACTGGCGGCTGCCCGGCGGCACCGGTGACGGCGGGTACGACCGCTACGAGACGGTGATCTCACACGGCGAGTGCACGGTCAGCCGGAACATGAAGGAGAAGCCGAGGGTGACGATCACGATCGCGCCCGTCGATTTCTTCCGGCTCATCACCCACCAGGCCACACCCGCTGTGCTATTCGTCACGGGAAAGATCAAAGTAAAAGGTGATCTGGCATTCGCGGCTGGCCTGATCGGTTTCTTCGACCTTCCTAAGCCGTCCTGAGCCCGGCCGAGCAGATAGACTTCTGTGCCGTGCCACGAAATTCGAGGAACAAGCGCTGGCGCCTTTCCGGCCCGCTACGGCCACATCACGCGCGCACTCGCGGTGAGCATGTCGTCAACGCTTTCGCGGAGAAGCTCGAACTCACCAAACTGAGCCCCGAGCAGTTCACCCAGGTGCTGGAAACCCTGCACATGCTGGGGGAAACCGGGGCGGGCATCGAGTTGAGCTCACTGGAGACAGAGGTACTCGTCGACGTCGTGCAACGCGCGTCGCGGGAGCAGCTCAAGGCCATCGCCGACCATCCGGAACTGCGTTCGGCGTTCCTCGACGAGATCTTCCGCAGAATGTCGGACCATTTCGTTCCCGAACGTGCCAGCCATGTCGATTTCGTCGTCGCGTGGCGATTCACCGACGGCGACGGCGAAGACGGATTCGATCGTTTTCAAACGGTCATCGAAGACGGCGTCTGCGTTTCCAGCACCGATCTCGCGCGCACGCCGGACACCACCATCACCCTGTCCGTCGACGACTTCATCCGGATGGCCACCGGCAACGCTGCCGTGGCGGCGATGTTCGTGACCGGCAAGGTGAAGGTCAAGGGTGAATACGCACCGGCCGTCCGGTTCAGCGGCTACTTCGACATCCCGAAGCCGAGCGGCACCTAGCCCTCGACGCCCGTCTCGTCGAGGGTGCGCTGGTGTTGGCAAGCGCGGAAAGCGTTTCGCGGACGCTCTTCGGTAACTTGATCTCAGCTCGTTTGGCTTCGACGCAGGCGCGGTCGCCACCGAGATCGCGAAGGTTCGCGATGGTCTCGACGAGTTCGTCGTGGAGCATGTCGCCGCACTAGCTTAGACACTAGCTTCGCCATTAGCAGTGTAGTGGCGAAGCTAGTGTCTAAGCTGGGGTACCTAGCCCTCGACGACGCGGCCTTCGATCACCGGCGGCTGCTTCTTGGTGGCCTCGGCGGGAGGCGCGTCCATGACGACCTCGCTGTCCACCACCATCGCCGGACCGCGTGTCCGGTTGGCGAATTTGACCGCGCGGCGCGCCATGCGCTTCTGCCAGACCTTGCGCGCGACACTCCTCGTCGGCGGCAGGATGAGCAACAGGCCGAAGACGTCGCTGACGAAACCGGGCAGCAGGATCAGCAGACCGCCGAACGCGATCAGCATCCCGTCGGTGAGTTCCTTCTCCGCGTCGGCCGGGCGCCCGAGGCGCGCGGACTCGGCGAACGCTCGGAAGGCGCGACCGCCTTCGCGGCGGGCGAGCCAGGATCCGATGAACGCACCGGCGAAGAGCAGCGCGATCGTGCCGAGCACGCCAACTGCCGAGCCCACCGCCCATACGGCGGCGATCTCGGCGACGACATAGAGCAAGAACGCGACAGCCATACCTGGACAACGTACGGCTCGCCCGTTTTGCTCCCAACCCCCGATACGGTGGTCGATCGTGTGGACTTGGCCGGGTCGCGGCTCGGTGGCGTGACGGTCGCCACTTTGTCCCCTGCACGTCCTCCTGGATCCGGCGGTGACAGGGGACTACCGTGCGGAACTGTGTGGATCTTGGATCATCTGACGCGCCAAAATCCACACAGCCACCGGACGGAGGGGTGTTGACCGTCAGCTGACGGCTTCGTCGAGATACGCGGCGGCCTGCAGGGTGAACAGGTCGGCGTAGCCCGCCTTCGCTGCCATCAGCTCGTCGTGAGTGCCGTATTCGACGACCTTTCCGTTTTCCAGCAACAGGATCCGTTCCGCCTGGCGAACGGTGGAGAACCGGTGCGAGATGTACAGCGTCGTGCGTCCCTGCGAAAGCTCGCGCAGCCGCGAGAAGAGGTCGTGCTCGGCTTGGGCGTCCAGCGCGGACGTCGGTTCGTCGAGGATCAGGATCGGCGCCTCCCGCAGGAATGCCCTGGCCAGCGCGATTTTCTGCCATTCGCCGCCGGAAAGGCTGACGCCCTGGTCGAACCAGCGGCCGAGCGGGCTGTCGTAGCCGTTGGGCAGCCGCTCGATCCGCTCGTCGGCACCGGCCCGCTTCGCCGATTCCTCGATACGCTCGCGGTCGACGAGGTGCGTCAGGTCGCCGAGGCCGATGTTCTCGGACGCGGTGCCTTGGTAGGTCACATAATCCTGGAACATCGCGCTGATCCGCTTCCGCAGTTCCACCGGGTCGTACTCGCGGATGTCGACGCCGTCGAGCCGGATCCGCCCACCCGTCGGGTCGTAGAGCCGGCACAGCAGTTTGAACAACGTCGACTTCCCCGCGCCGTTACGGCCGACCACGGCGACCGTTTCACCCGGCCGGATCTCGAAGGTCACGCCGTCGAGCGCCGGTTCGGGGGCGCCGGGATAGCTGAAGGACACCTCCTCGAACTCGATGTGTCCCTCCACAGTGGACGGAAGCGGTCGTGGCTTCGGTGGCGCGACGATCTCCGGTTCGGTGCCGAGGAAGCGATACAGCGTGTCAAGATAAAGATTGTTCTCGTACATCCCGGAAAACGCGGTGAACAGGCCCTGGACCGACGTCTGCACCGAAGCCGCGGCGGCCGTGTACAGCGCGAGATCGCCGAGGGTGAGCCTGCCGCCGACGGCCTCCAGCGCGATGTACAGCGCGATCGCGGATCCGGCGGCGGTGCTCAGCAGGCCCCAAGACGTCGAGCTGATGCTGCGGCTGCGGGTCAGTTTCCGTTGCCGGTCGTAGGAGACCTGGCCGAGGCGCTGGAACCGGTCGACGAAGTACGGGCCGAGGCCGAAGAGCTTGGTCTCCTTGGCATACGTGTCCGTGGTGACCAAGGAGTTCAGGTAGTCCATCCGTCGTTTCAGCGGCGACATCATCAGCGTCAGCCAGAACGCGCGGGCGCCGTACTTCGACTGCGAGATGAACGCCGGGATCGGCGCCACGAGGGCGACCAGCGCGAGCAGCGGGCTGATCGAGACGAGTAGCGCGATCATGCTGCCGAACGTGATCGCCGTCCGGACCAGGCCGAGTGCCGAGTTCATCATCGACAGCGGCCGGGTCGGCGCCTCCTGGGCGGCCTGGCGCAGCATGTCGTAGGACGTGGAGCCCTCGAAATACGACAAGTGCAGTTTGCTCGCGTGACTCATCACCTGGTGGCGAATGGTGAGGGTCATACGTTCCTGCAGCAGGGCCTGAGCATAGGTGGTCAGCGCCTGCGAAAGCGCCGTGAGCACGAGGACGCCGAACTGGAACGCCGCGATACCGACGATCGCACTCTTCGTTCCATGTCCCTGGATCGCCGCGACCACCGAGTCGATCAGCAGCTTCGCGATATACGCGGTCGCCGTCGGAAGAAGGCCGGAAAGCAGCGTCACCAGCGTGATCATGATGGTCAGCCCCGGGCTCGCCGCCCAGGTCAGCTTCGCGACCTTGGGCAGGCCGCGGACCGTGCCGGAGATGTTGACCCACATGCGGTTGAGCCGGGACTTCAGGTCTTTCGGTCCGGCATCGGGTTCCGGATCCGGAATGTCGACCGGGCCGGTCAGTCCGCTGTCGGGCACCGTCGTCGCGAAACGACGACGCCGGCCCCGTCCCATCATCAGCGTTTCGAAGCCGCCGCCCCCGCCGGGCTGACCGCCGATCACGCGGCCTCCAAGGCGCCGTTGAGGAAGACGTCGACCAGTTCCATCGTGGTGGGCTCGTCGCCGGTCTCGTCGAACCGCATCCGGCCGCTGAACAGCAACGACAGGAAGAGCGCGGACAGTTGTGACGAGGGAAGGCGCAGGCTGCCCTTCTCCGGTTCGAACAGTTCTGCCATGGCGTCGCGCATCGCGCCCATCGACTCCCGTCGCCGATCGCGGCCGCCGTCGGGACCGCGGCGGTGTTCGAGCCGGTTGCCGGAACCGTGCATCGCGGCCATCAGCGCGCCCATCCGCTGGAGGTGGGCGCTGAGCGCGTCGGCCGCTTCGACGAGGCGGTCTTCGAGTGGCTGTTCGAGGTCGATGACGGCGATGGCGTCGAGTACCTGGTCGGGCTTCAGCGCTTCGGCGAAGCAGGTGGCGAAGAGTTCGTCCTTGTCCTTGAAGACGCGGAAGACCGTGCCCTCACCGATGCCGGCGGCGCGTGCGATCTGGCTGGTGGTGACCCCCGCGCCGTGCTCCACCATCAGGGGCAGCACGGACTGGACGATCATCCGGCGCCGTTCGTCGGCGCTCATCCCCGGCGCTCTTCGCCGGGTGGTGGTTTCGGGGTTCGTCATGTCACCAGTGTGCGGAGTGAGTGCTCACTCCGTCAAGCAATTAAGCTTTCCGCACAAAAGCGCGTGAAGGCCCCCTTCCCTCGACTGAGCCGAGGGAAGGGGGCCTTCACGCGCGAAAGAC
>NZ_JBFBBY010000211.1:0-11546 GCF_040682875.1 Amycolatopsis sp. NPDC051071
TGATGAGGTGACTGGTGTTCTTATGTGTGATCTTCCGATCACGAAATTTGTCCTATGGGGACCCCTCATGACACTTCTGGAGCGACGAGCGGCAGCGACAGCGGCGAAGGGGGTGAGGGCGGCGAAGCGAGGCGAAGGGGGCGAGAGAAGCCCTACCGGTGCCAGTAGGACTCGATGGTCCCCCACCGCTGGAAGTTGTGCCGCGCGTCCGCCAGCGCGTCGTGCTGGTCGTCCGGGGCGGCCGGGAGCTTCGGCTTGCCCGCGTCCTCCCAGCGTTGCCGCAGGTCACGGGTGAACCGCGGCAGCTGACGCGGCAGCGCGGGCATCGGGCCCCACAGCTGGGCCAGCGCGACGTGGTCGTAGGCGGCGAACCAGGCCCACAGTTCGATCCCGCCGGGCGGCTTGCCGAAGAACTCGAGCAGGTCCGTGCGGATCTTCTCGCGGCTGCGCCACGCCGGGTCGGCGGGCGACGGGAGTTTCGGGAGCACGTTGTCGCGGACCCAGGGGCCCGCTTTGCCGGGATCGAAATCGGTCGAGACGGCGTAGAACTCGCGGCCTCTTTCGTCCACGACACCGATCGACACCAGGTCGATCGTCACGCCGTCCTCAATGAATTCGGTGTCGTAGAAAAAGCGCACCGGAGAACCCTAGTGTGCCCTCAGCCGACCTTGGTGTCCGGGATGCGGGCGACGTCGTGGGCCGACGGCTGCGCGGGCACCTTCGGGCGGATCCCGGCCTCTTCGGCGGCGAGCAGTTCCTTCGCCTTGGCGGCGTAGATGTCGACGTACTCCTGGCCGGAAAGCTCCATGAGCGCGTACATGATCTCGTCGGTGATGGACCGCTCGATGAAGCGGTCGCCGGCGAGACCCTCGTAACGCGAGAAGTCGAGCGGCTTGCCGAAGCGGATCTCGAGGCGGCGCGGCCACCACATTTTGGAGCCGATCGGGTTGACCTTGTCGGTGCCGACCATGGCCACCGGGACCACCAGGCCACCGGAGTCGAGCGCGATCCGCGCGACGCCGGTCTTGCCCTTGTAGAGGCGGCCGTCCGGGGAACGGGTGCCTTCGGGGTAGATGCCGAGGAGATGTCCTTCGCGGACCAGTCGGGTCGCGGTGTCGAGCGCGGCCTGCGCCGCGTTGCCGCCGGAGCGGTCGATCGGGAACTGGCCGACGCCGGTGAAGAACCACTTCTTCAGCAGGCCCTTGAGGCCCTTCTCGGTGAAGTACTCCGATTTGGCCGGGAAGGTCACCTTGCGCTTGACCCGGAGCGGCATGAAGAAGGAATCCGCCACCGCCAGGTGGTTGCCCGCGAGGATCACACCGCCGTGCTCGGGGATGTTCTCCGCGCCGACCACCTTGGTGGGCCACAGCGCCTTGAGCACTGGCCCGATAAACACGTTTTTCATGAGCCAGTACAGCACTGCGAAAACTCCTCCTAGCAGCTCAACCCCTGCGCCCGATGGTCAAGACTACGAACCGCGCACCCCCGGCACAACGAAGTCCACCCGGTTACCCGTACCCAGCGACGGAACTCACACCCGATCCGGCTCGATTCCGGCTGCGGCCAGTGGCCCACAAGAAGGTCCGCTCGTGCGAACATAGAAGACCTACCCAGCTCTCACGGAAGGCGATCGCATGGCCGTCCTCGCCGGCGCGGAACCGTTCGCTCACACCGGTTCGACCGAAGCAGGGTTCCTGCTGTGCCACGGCTTCACCGGCACCCCCGCGAGTATGCGGCCCTGGGGCGACCATCTGGCCGAGGCCGGTTACACGGTGCGCTGCCCGCTGCTGCCCGGCCACGGCACCCGGTGGCAGGACATGAACCGGACAGGCTGGGAGGACTGGTACGGCGCGGTCCGTGAAGAACTACTGGCGCTCCTGTCGACCTGCGACTCGGTGTTCGTCGCCGGGTTGTCGATGGGCGGGACACTGACACTGCGGCTGGCCGAGGAGTTCGGCGACCGGATCGCGGGCATCGTGCTGGTGAACCCTTCGATCATGCGCCGCGGGCTGGACACGAAGCTGCTGCCCCTGCTGGCGAACATGGTGCCGTCGGTGAAGGCGATCGCGAACGACATCGCGAAGCCGGGCGAGACCGAATTGGCCTATCCGCGCACCCCGGTGCGCGCCGCCGCGAGCCTGGCGAGGCTGTGGGCCGTCGTCCGGCCGGAGCTGTCGAAGGTGACCCAGCCGGTGCTGCTGCTGCGTTCGGCCGTCGACCATGTGGTGGAGCCGCTGAACTCGCGGATCATCCTCGACGGGATCGGCAGCGAGGACGTCACCGAGGTGGTGCTGGAAAACAGCTTCCACGTCGCCACTCAAGACCATGACGCCGCCCTGATCTTCACGCGTACGGTGGACTTCGCCCGGTCCGTGCGCCGGGCGGGACAGGTGGACGCCGGATGAGCAGGGGCAAGGACGGGCCGGAGGACGTCGACGCGACGTTCGCCGAGATCGTGGCCGACCTCCGTGCGGAGGGCGTCGGGCTGTTCCCCGAGGACGACCTCGAAAAGCCCGCCGGGAAGACCACGGAAAAGGCCGAGAAACCCTCGGAGAAGACGTCGCGCCCCGATCCCTCGGAGGCCGAGTCCGAACCGGGCTGGCGCGGCGGCGGCACCAGCTGGGACAAGACCCTCTTCGAGGACGGCCCGGCCGGGTCGAGCGACGACGAAGGCCATTTTGTGCCGCCGGAGCCACCTCCGCTGCCGCGGCCGCGCAAGGGCGCGTTCGTCGTCCTGCTGTTCTTCTTGCTCGGTTTGCTGCTCCTGATCGCGCCCACCCTGATCGGTATGGGCACGCGGCTCGGCACACCGCTCGGCATCCTCGCGCTCGCGACCGCGATCGCGCTGCTCTTGCTACGGGTCCGCCAGGGGCCGCCGCCCGGTGCGGATCCGCACAACGGCGCGCAGGTCTGAGCTGTCGGACAATCCCGGACATGAAGATCGACTTCGCTCCCTCGCGCCGGTCGACGGTCGGCGCGGAATGGGAACTCGCCCTCGTCGACCGGCGGACCGGTGAGCTGTCCTCGGTCGCGGAGCAGGTGCTCGACGCCGTCCGCCCCGACGGCGAGGAGGAACACCCCAAGATCAAGCAGGAACTGCTGCTCAACACCATCGAGGTGATCAGCGGGATCTGCGACACGATCGCCGAGGTCAAGGCCGATCTCGCCGAATCGCTGGACGTCGTGCACTCGGTGCTGGACCCGCTGGGCGTGGAGCTGTTCTCGGCCGGTTCGCATCCGTTCTCGACCTGGTACCAGCAGAAGGTCACCGACAAGGAGCGCTACGCCAAGCTCATCGACCGCACCCAGTGGTGGGGGCGGCAGATGCTGATCTACGGCGTCCACGTGCACGTCGGGCTGGACCACCGCGACAAGGTGCTGCCCGTACTGGACGCGCTGCTCAAGTACGCGCCGCACCTTCAGGCGCTTTCGGCGTCTTCGCCGTACTGGGGCGCCGAGGACACCGGGTACGCGTCGAACCGCGCCCTGATGTTCCAGCAGCTGCCGACGGCCGGGCTGCCGTTCCAGTTCCGGAAGTGGACGGAGCTGGAGAGCTACGTCGACGACATGTTCACCACCGGGGTGATCGACCACTTCTCCGAGATCCGCTGGGACATCCGGCCCGCCCCGCATTTCGGCACGATCGAGATGCGGGTGTGCGACGGGCTGCCGACGCTGGAGGAGGTCGGCGCGATCTCGGCACTGACCCAATGTCTGGTCGACGACTTCAGCGCACGCCTCGACGACGGCGAGATCCTGCCGGTCCTGCCGCCGTGGCACGTCCAGGAGAACAAGTGGCGCGCGGCGCGCTACGGCATCGACGCGATCATCATCCTCGACGCCGCCGGGAACGAGCGGCCCGTCACCGAGGACACCCTGGACCTGCTGGACCGGCTCGAACCGGTGGCGCGACGGCTGGACTGCGTCGAGGAACTGCGGGGAGTGGAGACGATCCTGCGATACGGGCCCAGCTACCTGCGTCAGCGGGCGGTGGCGAAGCAGTACAACGGGAGCCTTCGCGCCGTCGTCGCTTCGCTCATCGCGGAGATGCGGAACGGAACGATCGCGCGCCCCTAGCCCGCAATTAGTCCTCTAGTTGCGGTAGTTCGACATCGAAGTACCGCAACTAGAGGACTAATCGCGGTGATCCAGGTGACCGAGCAGGGTGCCGGGGCCCAGGGTGGAAGCGCCAAGGGCCTCGACCCGGGAGCGGAGTTCGCGATCGGCGGTCACCACGACGACGTGGTCTTCCGGTCCCTCGGAGCGGGCGGCCCGGGTGACGGCGACGATCCGGGAGTCCCCGTCCGCCTCGGCGTCGACGACCTCGACACCGGACACCGGTTCGACACCCCGCGCCTTGCCCTCGACGACCAGTACGACCTTCGGCCACCACGACCATTCCCCGCCGCCGGGCAGCGCCGGATCGGCGAACCCGGTCTCGGCGAGCGTCGCGAGCTTGTCCCGCAACCGTTTCGCGGCCCCGCGCCGGTCGCGCCACCAGCCGTCCGGCCGCGATCCGACGACGTTCGCGCCGTCGACCACGAGTATCAGCCTGCGATCCAAGTGTTCCCTCAATCCCGGCCACGCCGCCGCGAAGTCGCGGTGCAGCCTGAAATCCGCGACCTCGTCCGGGCGGACCCACCGCAGTTCCACGCTCTCCGCGTTCTTCACCCTCGCCGAAAGCGTGCCGATCGGCGCGGCGAGAATCGTGGTGTAGCGCCAATTCCCGTGGTCGACGAGCGACGCCGACAGCGGACGGACCCGTGCGGGCGGGACGTCGGCCTCTTCGTGTGCCTCGCGGGTGGCCGCCTCACGCGGGCTCTCCCCCGCCTCGACCGCTCCGCCCGGCAACGCCCACGTGCGACCGTGGTGCACCCACCACGCCCGGCGCTGCAGAAGGACACCACGCTCAGGATCGGACAGCAGCAACCCGGCGGCACCGTTCAAACCCCAGTGAAGATGCCCGAAATCGCATTTCACGAAGCCGTTGCCGTCCAGACGGGTCACGGCTTCAGCCTGTCACACCGACCTCGGCACCGGGAGCCTTCGCCGCGTCGACGGCCAAAGCCGCCGCGCCGACGATGGCGGTGTCGTCCCCGTGGTGTGCGGTGCGGATCCGGGCCAGCGGCCGGTGCCCGGCGCCGGTGATCTTGCCCGCGTAATGCTCACGGGCCTCGTCGAGGAACAGCGGCGCCGATTCGGACACGCCGCCGCCGATCACGATGATCTCGGGGTCGAAGACGTCGGCGACCAGGGCCAGCCCTTCGGCCAGCCATTTCGCCAGTTCGGTCATCGCGCGCTGGGCGATCGGGTCGCCGTCGCGGGCGGCACCGGCGACCCGGCGGCCGGTCACCGAACCGGGGTCTCCCCTGGTCTCGCGCGCCAGGACGGTCGAACGACCAGGGTGCCGCGCGAGCAGTTCGACCGCCGTCGCGGCCAGCGCCGTCCCACTGCAGTAGCGCTCCCAGCAGCCGTACTTACCGCATGGGCAGGCACGCCCGCCGGGGACGACGGTCAGATGGCCGAGCTCCGGTGCGACGCCGTACGCGCCCCGGTAGATCTTGCCGTCGAGCAGCAGGCCCGCGCCGATCCCGGTGCCGAGCGCGACCAGCGCGGCGACCTGCGCTCCTCGCGCGGCGCCGAAGCGGTACTCGCCGACGACGGCGGCGTTGACGTCATGTTCCAGGGTGACCGGGAGGCCGACGCGCTTTTCGATCCGCTCGGCGACCGGGGCGTTCCGCCAGGACAGATGCGGCGCGAACATCACCGTCCGCCGGTCCTTGGCGACGAATCCGGCGACCGCGAGCCCGACGCCGGAGACGTCATGCCGGTTGCGGAGGTCTTCGACGACGCCGGCGATGGCGTCTTCGAGCGCGTTCTCCTCACCAGGGGTACCGACCCTGGCGGTGTCCATCAACGAGCCGTGCTCGTCCACCACGCCGGCGCGCACACTCGTGCCCCCGACGTCCACCCCTATCGTCAGCACTCAGTTCTCCCGGTCCGGCTGCCAAGCGTCGCGCCTGGTCACCGCGATGTGCTGGACCCGCGAAGCTCCCACCGGCGCATCTTCCCGCGCGGACTCCTTCCGCGCTGGCTGGAAGCCGGGCATGTGCACCCCGTCGTCGGGCTCCCAGCGGTCGGCGAGCACCGCCCGCAGCAGCGCGACGAGCTGGGCGGCCTGCTCCATCAGGCGGGCCGCGAACTCGGGCCGCTCACCCCGGAAGACCTCGACGATCGCGCAGAGCGGGCACCAGCCGGAGTCGTCGCCGGTCTCGTGTTCGGTGCAGCCGTGCCCGGCGGAGACGAGGCCCTCCAGCCACGGCGCGGCGTGCTCGACGACCAGTTCGACCAGCAGCCGGATCTCTTCCGCCAGGCTCGGCCCGTCGGCCTTCTCGTTCTCGCTGTACTCGCTCACCCGAGTCCCCGGTTCCCGGCCAGGCTCACGACCAGGCCGTGCGCGTCGGATTCCGCACCGGTGATCCGGCACGGGCGCAGCATCTCCGGCAGCGCGATCAGCCGCCGGAAACCGTCCACGGTGACGGCGAGATCATCGTCCACTCTGGCCAGGTCCACTTCGGAATCGCGGTGCAGCGGCACAGTTATTCGCAGGAGGTAGCCATTGTCCGATTCGGACACCTGCAAAAGGGGGGTGACACCTTTTCCGTTACCGGCCAAGGGGTCCAAACCTTGATAAAGCTCGTAGGCGATTTCCTGCAGAGCCGCGAGGCCGACCGGTTCGACAGCGCGGTGCTCGACCGGCTTCACCTCTTCGGGTCCGAAACCGGCGACGGCGAGTTCGGCGAGGACGGCGTTCTGCTGCGTACGCCGGGTCCGCATCCACGAAGCCGCCGCGCCGCGCCAGAAACCGGGTGCGGGCATCAGCCGGTTGACGATCAGGCCGTCGACCGCGATCCCGCGCAGGGCCAGGGAACTGAGCGTGCGACGGGCTTCGGCGACGACGACGCGTTCCGGGGTCAGCACGAGCCGCACGGTGGTCGTCGACGGGTCGGTGAGCAGCGTGCGCAGCGACTCCAGATGCGCGCCGAGCCGCCGCACCGCCGTCGCCGTCCGCCGCGCTCCCGGTTTGAACATCCTCGTCAGGTACCCCGAGACCGCTTCCGGCAAAGCCAGCAGGCGCAGCGTTTCCGCCGTCGGCCCGCAGTCGACGACGACCGTCTCCCACCGACCGTGTTCGGCGAGGCGCTGGACCTCGGTGAGGGCGAGCAGTTCGTCCACCCCCGGCACGACGGTCAGTTCCTCGGCGTCGAGCGAGTCGAGCCCCACCCCGGCGAGCGCGGTCTGGAGTTCCTGCCGGAGCTCGCGCCAAGTGCTGTCGACAAGGCCACGGGAATCGATCTGGGCGGCATGGAGGAGTCCCGACGTACGCCCTCCCGCGGAGGGACCATCGGACACAGCGTCCACTTCGGACGGTTCGGCGCCGAGCACGCGACCGAAGGCGTCACCGAGGGAATGGGCGGGATCGGTCGAGACCACGAGTGTTTTCCTGCCCCGGCCCGCCAGTGCCGCCGCCGTGGCCGCGGCCAGCGTGGTCTTGCCGACACCCCCCTTGCCGGTGAACAGCAGGATCCGCATGCCTACCCTTCGACTGGTGTCAGGAGGACGCCTCGGCGCGCTTCTTGAGTTCCTTGAGCGCGGTGTCCATGACCATCTTCTCGGCCTTGCGGCGCAGCAGCCCGATCATCGGCAGTGCCAGCTCGACGGACAGCGTATACGTCACCTTCGTACGGCCCCCGCTCAGCGCTTCGAGGGCGTAGCGGCCGTTCTGGGCCTTTTGCATCTGGCCCTTGACCAGATGCCAGCTGACCCCGTGCCCGTCGGTGTCCCAGTCGTACTCGAGGGTGTAGACGTCCTTGATCGGACCGGCGTCGAGGGTGAGCTTCACCTGCTTGGCGCGGCCGTCACCGTCCTCGCCGAGCACCTCGGTCTCCCGGACGGCCTTGGCCCATTCCGGGTACGCGGGAAAGTCGGCGATGACGGCCATGACCCGCTCGGGCTCGGCGTCGACCTCGATGGATTGCGTGGACTGCTCGGCCATGGTGTGAAGCCTAGAGCGTGTCGTGCGGTTCCTGGGCGGGCGGGTGACCACACGCGCGCGTTTCTTTGCGCCGAAGGCCCGGATGAGCGTAGCCGGAGCCGGCCGTCACCAGCGCAGCACGTACGGCTGTGCCGTCTCTTTGAAGTGACCGACGTTACGGCATTCGGTCCTGCCCAGCCTCGTCCGCGCGGTCAGCGGCTGGTGGACGTGGCCGAACACCGACCAGCGGGGCTGCTGGTCGCGGATAAGGTCCACCAGCGCCGCCGAACCGATTTCGGACCGGCGCGCGATGACGTCGTAGGTCAGGTCCGGGATGGCGGGCGGGATATGCGTGCACAGGACGTCGACGTTCTCCAGCGCGCTCACCGCGACGTCGTACTCCTCGCGGGTGCGCAGATACGGCCGCCAGAAGCCGTTGCGGCGCGGCACCACGTTCGGCGGGAGCAACGCGCCGCCGATGAACCCGAACCGCAGGCCGCCGAACTCGGCGACCTCGCCGTCGAGGACCTGGATGCCGTCGCCGGCGAATTCGGGCCACAGCGACGGGTCGTCGACGTTGCCGGGAGTCGCGAACGTCGGCGCGGTGAGGGCGCCGAACAGGATGGCGTACTGGTCGTGGATCGCCTCACCGACGGCGGCCGCCGGATCGGCCAAGGTGGCCCACAACGATCGCGAGAAGGCAACGGTCTCGTCACGAGTGCCCTCGCGCCGCAGCCGCGCGAACTCGCCGACCTTCTCGGCGCCGAACAACGCGCCCATGATGCCCTTGTCGTGCTCGCGGTAGTCGACGAAGTCGAGCAGATCGCCCAGCACGATCAGCGCGTCGGCGCCGTCTCCCGCGCGTTTGAGCGCGTCGGCGTTGCCGTGCACATCCGACACCACGTGAACCCGCATGCTCACCCCTATTCGACCCGAGGGCCGATCCCGGGCTCGCGCCCGTCTTCCAGGACCTCCTTGAGCCCGAGCGCGATCGCCTTGGCCGCACGGGCCCTGCGGTCGAACTCCCGGCGCAGGTCCCGGACCTGGAGCGCACGTGGTTCCCCGTCCGGACCGGCGGGAGTGGCACGCAGGAAGTAGTGCAGCAAGGTGCCGTCGAGCACCGGCTCGAGCCACACCTCCATGGTACCGATCAAGGCGCCGCGCACCGTCCAGCGCAATCCTTGGTCGCCGCGGTCGGTGTAGACCTCGAGAACGAGGTCCGGCCAGTAACGTGACCAAGATCGCGGATCGGCGAAGGCGGCGGCCACGGTGGACGGCGGGACCACGAGGAAGGTCTCGTCAACGATGTCGAGAGCGGGCGGCGCCTGGTTCACACGCGGCAGAATGTCATGCCCTCGGTATGGCCGATTCGTCAGCATGGTCTTAAGGTGCACGGCACGCTAAGTTGACTGGCGGGTAACACCGGTCACACCACTTGCACGCGAACACGGAGGTTCCTCGTGCGCGAATACAGCGCCCCCGCCGCCAATCCGGTGACCGACGACGAGAACCTCGCGGACGTCGTCTGGGCGAACGCCGAGCGGTTCTCCGATGTCGTGAGTTTCCGCCGCCAGGTCGACGGTACCTGGCTGGACATCACCGCCAAGGATTTCGCCGCCCAGGTTCTGGCCGTGGCCAAGGGAATGACACAGGCAGGCATCGCACCGGGCGACCGGATCGGGCTCATGTCCAAGACCCGCTACGAATGGACCCTGATCGATTTCGCGATCTGGGCCGCCGGCGCGGTCACCGTCCCGATCTACGACACGTCCTCGGCCGAGCAGGTCCACTGGATCCTTTCGGACTCGGCGGCGAAGGCCGTGTTCGTCGAGACCGACGAACACCTCGCGACGCTGGAGAGCGTCAAGGGGCGCCTCGACACGCTGGAGCACACCTGGCAGATCGAGGCCGCCAAGCCCGCTGTCGACGAGCTCACCGCCCAGGGCGCCGAACTGAGCGACGACGACCTGCACGAGCGCCGCCGCACGGTGAAAGCGGGCGACCTCGCCACGATCGTGTACACGTCGGGCACGACCGGCCGCCCCAAGGGCGTCGAGCTGACCCACCGGAACCTTCTCGCCGAGATCCGCGCCGACATCGCCGCGTTCCCGCAGCTGATGGAGCAGGGCAACTCGCTGCTGGTGTTCCTGCCGCTCGCGCACGTCCTGGCCCGCGCGATCGCGGTGACCGCGCTCAGCGCGCGGGTGACCCTCGGGCACACCTCGGACGTCAAGAATCTCGTCGCCGACCTCGGTACCTTCCGGCCGACGTTCGTCGTCGCCGTGCCGCGCGTGTTCGAAAAGGTCTACAACAGCGCGAAGCAGAAGGCCCACGGCGACGGCAAGGGCAAGATCTTCGACGCCGCCGAAGCCACCGCCGTCGCCTACAGCCAGGCCCAGGACACCGGTGGCGCTGGGCTGGGCCTGAAGGTCAAGCACGCGCTGTTCGACAAGCTCGTCTTCAGCAAGCTGCGCGCGGCATTGGGCGGCCGGTGCGTCGCGGCGGTGTCCGGCGGCGCCCCGCTCGGCGTGCGGCTGGCGCATTTCTTCCGCGGCATCGGCGTCCCGGTGTTCGAAGGCTACGGCCTCACCGAGACGTCCGCCGCGGCCTGCGTCGGTACCCAGGACGGATTCCGCGTCGGCACCGTGGGACGGCCGGTCGCCGGCACCTCGGTGCGGATCGCCGACGACGGCGAGATCCTGCTCAAGGGCGACGTCGTGTTCGGGGGCTACTTCAACAACCCCGCAGCGACCGCCGAATCGCTCGAAGACGGCTGGTTCCACACCGGCGACATCGGCGAACTGGACAACGACGGCTTCCTCAAGATCACCGGGCGCAAGAAGGAGATCATCGTGACCGCGGGCGGCAAGAACGTCGCCCCGTCCGGTCTCGAGGACTCCATCAAAGCCAACCCGCTGGTCAGCCAGGCGATGGTCGTCGGCGACCAGCGGCCGTTCATCGGCGCGCTGATCACCATCGACGAGGAGTACTTCCCGTCATGGAAGTCGCAGCACAACAAGCCCGCCGGCGCCACCGTGTCCGACCTGGCCGATGACGCGGAACTGCGCGCCGAAGTCCAGGAAGCGGTCAACCAGGCCAACAGCGCGGTTTCGCAGGCCGAGTCGATCAAGAAGTTCACGATCCTCACGAAGGACTTCACCGAGGCGGGCGGCGAGATCACGCCGAGCCTCAAGCTGAAGCGCAACATCGTGAACAAGAACTACGCGAACGACATCGAAGCCCTGTACAAGAAGTAACGGAGGCGGGGCCCCTGCCAGTACATGAAGGCCCCCTTCCTTGCGCTAGGCGCAAGTAAGGGGGCCTTCATGTACTTACGCTGCGCTCCGCGACTTACCACTCACGACCCGCGCGCCACCCGCCTGCGGCCCCCTCCCGCCGCGCCCCCGGAGCGCGATTAGCCCGCTAAACGCAGGTCGGCGGCGGTAGGGGCCCGGACAGCGCGTGAAGGCCCCCTTCCCTCGGCTCAGCCGAGGGAAGGGGGCCTTCACGC
>NZ_JBFBBY010000212.1:0-11352 GCF_040682875.1 Amycolatopsis sp. NPDC051071
GGTCGAGTGCGATGTTCCTGCTGCACGTGGGCTCCGGCTGCGCGGTCAGCCTGGTGAGCCTGCTCGTCCCGGTGAAGGACCCCTTCCCTCGGCTGAGCCGAGGGAAGGGGGCCTTCACGCGCCGCCGTGTTACTTGACCGCGCCCATCGAGAGGCCGCGGACGAGGTGGTTCTGCGCGATCCAGCCGACGATCATCACCGGCAGCGACGCGAGCAGGGCGGCCGCGGACAGCTGCGCCCAGTAGAGCCCCTCGCTGGTGATGAACCCGACCAGGAACACCGGCACGGTCCCGGCGCGCGCGGCGGTGAGGTTGACCGAGTAGAAGAACTCGGTCCACGAGAAGATCACGCAGATCAGCGCGGTCGCGGCCACCCCTGGCGCGACCACCGGCATGATGATCTTCCGCAGCAGGATCGGCAACGTCGCCCCGTCGATCCGGGCGGCCTCGATCATCTCGTGCGGCACCTCCAGGAAGAACGACCGCATCATCCAGATGGCCAGCGGCAGGTTCATCGAGGTGTACAGGATGATCAGCGCCCAGACGTTGTCCAGCAGCTGGGTGTTCTGCGAGATCACGTACAGCGGGATGATCGCCGCCACGATCGGCAGCATCTTCGTCGACAGGAAGAACCCGAGCGCGTTGCTCGTCCCCTTCACCGGCGCCAGCGACAACGCGTACGCCGCCGGGATTCCCAGCAGCAGCACGAAAAGCGTCGAGACGACGGTGACGAACGCCGAGTTCGACAGGTACGGGAGGAACCCGCGGTCGAGGACACCGGCGAACTGGTCCAGCGTCGGGGAGAAGAACAGCCGCGGCGGATCGGTGTAAGCGTCGGCCTCCTGTTTGAAGGCTGTGAGGATCATCCACAGCAGCGGGAACACGAACAGGATCGCGATCACCCAGGTCACGGCCGTCAGCGCGGCCGGGCCGAACCGGCGGTTCATTTCGCCCCTCCCTGTACGGAGAACGCACGGAACATCAGTCGCAGGGCGAAGGTCGCGACGATCATCGTCAGGATCACGACGATCACGCCCATCGCCGACGACTGCCCGATGTCGAAACCTTGGAACGCCCGCTGATAGATGTAGAAGGGCAGGTTCGTGCTGGCCGTACCAGGCCCGCCTTGGGTCATCAGGAAGATCGCGTCGAAGCTGTTCACGATGTAGATGGCGCCCAGCAGTGTCGCCAGCTGCAGGAACCGGCTCAGATGCGGCAGGGTGATCAAGGTGAACGTCCGCCAGCGGCCCGCCCCGTCGACCGACGCGGCCTCCAGCACGTCCTTGGGCTGGCTCTGCAGCCCGGCCAGGATCAGCAGCATCATGAACGGCGTCCACTGCCAGACGACCTGTGCCATCACCGAGGCGAGCGGGAACTCCGAAAGCCAGTCGACGTCCGTGCCGAACACGAAATGCAGCAACCCGTAGGTCGGGTCGAACATCGTCGTCTTCCACAGCAACGCGCCCGCCGCGGGCAGGATCAGGAACGGCGTGATCAGCAGGGTCCGGACGACACCGCGGCCGAGGAACTTGCGGTCCAGCAGGATCGCGAGTCCCAGTCCGAGCAGGAGCGAGAAGAACACGCAGACGACCGTGAGGACGACGGTGTTCAGCAACGCCCCGAGGAACGTCGAGTCGGCGAAGACGTCGATGTAGTTCCGCAGCCCGACGAAATGCCGCGAACCCGGCCGGACCAGGTTCCACGACTGGAACGAGTAGATCACCGTCAGCACGAACGGCAACTGCGTGACGGCGACGACGAACAACAACGCGGGCAGCAGCGGAAGCCGTCGTCTGAACGGCGTGTCGGTGCCGCGTTTCGGAGCCGCTTTCTTGGCGTGGGCGGGTTCGGTGCGGGCAGGAGCGGAGAGCGCAGACATCACCGCACCTCCTGATACGACTTGCCGACGGTCCGCGCGTACTCCTGTGACTGTTTCAAGGCTTCGTCCACGGTGACCTGGCCCGCGATCGCCGCGGAAAGCTGCTGGCTCACGCGAGTGCCGAGATCCTGGAACTCCGGGATGCCGACGAACTGGATTCCGGGGTAGGGCACCGGATTCACCATCGCCTTCTGCTGGTTGGCGTCCGCGATCCCGTCCAGGGTGGGTTGTGCGTAGGCCTTGGCCGCCTCACGGTACTGGGGGATGTCGTAGGTCGACTTCCGCACGCCCGGCGGGACGCGGTTCCAGTCGCCGAACCGCTGGGCGACCCGCCGCACGTAGGCCTTGTCGGTCATCCAGGACATGAACTTCCAGGCGAGGTCCTTGTCCTTGGCGACCTTCGGGATCCCCAATGCCCAGGTGTAGAGCCAGCCGCTGGCCCGCGTCTTCTCCACCGGCGCCGGTGCGTACCCGGATTTGCCGACGACCTTGCTGCCGGCCGGGTCTTCGTTCGTACCCGCCATGACCGTGGCGTCGTACCACATCGCGGCCTGGCCCTGCGTATACCGCGTGCCGCATTCGGAGAAGCCCGCGCTGGACGCGCCGACCTCGCCGTGGTTCCGCACCAGGTTCACGTAGAACTCGGCGGCCGCCTTGAATTCGGGGCTGGTCAGTTTGGCGTTCCAGTCCTTGTCGAACCACTGCGCGCCGAAGGTGTTGGCGACGGTGGTGAACGGAGCCAGGCTCTCGCCCCAGCCTGGCTTGCCGCGAAGGCAGATGCCGGACAGGCCCTTGCCCTTGTCGTCGAGCTTCGCCGCGAACTCGGCGATCTGGGACCACGTCGGTTTGGCGGGCATCGTGAGCCCTGCCTGCTCGAAGAGGTCCTTCCGGTAGGCCAGGAACGACGATTCGCCGTAGAACGGCACCGCGTAGAGCGATCCGTTGTGCGACAAGGATTCCTTGATACTCGGGATGAAGTCGGCCGCATCGTACGAGGGGTCCGCCGCGATATGCGGGTCGAGGTTTTCGAGCCAGCCGTTCGCGCCCCACTGCGGAGCTTCGTAGTTGCTGATCATGACGACGTCGAACTCGCCGCCTTCGGTGGCCGTCGACGCGGTGATCTTCGCGCGTGCCTGGTTTTCGGGCAGCGAGACGAACTTGAGGGTGACGCCGGGGTTCGCCTTCTCGAACTCGCCGGAAAGCTCGATGGCGTCCTTCATCTGCGGGTTCGCGACGATCGCGACGACGAGCGTCCGGTCCCCGGCCCCGATCGCACCCGCACCGGCACATCCGGTGAGGGTCAGCAGAAGTACCGCGAACAGAGCGGCCGCTTTACGCACTTTCGCCTCCCGGTAAGACCTGCACTTTCAGGCCGGCGCCACTGCGCATGAGGGCGAGCGCGTCGGGGTACTGCTCCAGCGGAAGTGTGTCGGTGAGGAGCGCGCCGGTGTCGATGGCGCCGTCGGCCACGAGGTCGAGTGCGGCGCCGAAGCTGTTCATGACGGCCATCGAGCCGACGACGGTGATCTCGTCGTTGTAGATCCGGAATGGCGAAAGCGCGACGCGTGCTTCGGCGGGCGCGACTCCGAAGACCAGCAGACGACCTCCGCGCTGAAGCGAATCGAAGGCGGCCTCGATGGCGGGTGCGGCGCCAGTGCAGTCCGCGGCGGCGTCGAACTTCTCGTCGTCCAGTTCCTTCACGTCACTCGCGACGGCGACGGCGCCAAGGTCCTTCGCCCGGCCGAGACGCGAGGTGTTGCGATCGACCATCGTGACGTGCGCACCCGCCCGCTGCAGCAACTGCTGCATGATCAGGCCCATCGTGCCCGCGCCGACGACGAGGAATCGCTCCCCCGCCTCGACGCCGATCCGGCGTACCCCGTGCACCGCGCAGGAGACCGGCTCGACGAGCGCGCCCTGCTCCCAGGTCATCGTGTCCGGCATCCGGTAGCAGTTCGCGGAGGGAACGGCGACGTACTCGGCGAAAGCGCCGTTCACGGTGTCCCCGGTCGCGTTCCAGTTCTCGCAGAGGTTGCCGCGGCCGGACCGGCAAGGCTTGCAGTAGCCGCAGAACAGCGACGGGTCGACGGCGACGCGGTCGCCCACTTGCCACCCACCCGGCACGTCGGCGCCGAGTTCGACGATCTCGCCGGCGAATTCGTGGCCGGGGACGATCGGGTAGGGCGTCGGCGGGAAATGCCCGTCGGCGATGTGGAGATCGGTCCCGCAGATCCCGCAGGCACCGACCTTGACGACGACCTGGCGATCCCCCGGTTTCGGATCGGGTACCTCGCCGACCCTGATCTCACCGGGCCGGTCCACGATCGCGGCACGCATGCCAGCTCCTCTTCTCTCCGCTCAAACGAGCGGGCCAGGCTTATGCTTCAGACTGCATGTTCTGGCATGGTGAACTTTTCCCTGGTGCTACGTCAACCTTTCGCTAAGATTTCGAGCTATACTGCTCAGATGAGCGGGAAGAAGCAGGATCCCGGCTTGGTGGAGTCGCTACGCCTGGCCGCGGCGGCCCGGCGGTTCTACGAACAGGGCGCCTCGAAACTCGAGATCGCCGACGAGTTCGGGATCAGCCGGTTCAAGGTCGCCAGAATGCTGGACACGGCCAGGGAAAGCGGCATCGTCAAGGTCGAATTCCACCTGCCGGCCCCGGTCGATCTCACCCTTTCCGAAGAGCTCCGCGCGGCGCACCGGCTGGACCGGGTCCTCGTGCTCGAACGAGTGCCGGAGCCGGAGCCGAGGGAACTGGCCCGGCGGAAGATCGGCGCTCTCGCGGCCCGCCTCCTGACCGAGATCATCACTCCGAGCGACGTCCTCGGCTTGTCTTGGGCACGGTCCGTGAACGCGATGACCGAGGCGATCCACTCATTGCCGAAATGCCCGGTCGTGCAACTGTGCGGGGTCCAGGCGGGAATGGACATGCGTGACCGTTCGGTGGAGACGGTCAGCCGGGTCGCCTCCGTCTCCGGTGGCCAGGCGTACCCGATCTTCGGCCCGCTCGTGCTGCCCGATCGCCGCACCACCGAGACACTGCGAAGGCAGCCTGGGATCGCGGAGACCTTCAGCCAGTTCAAGAACCTGACCAAGGCCGTCGTCAGCATCGGCGCGTGGAAGCCCGAAGAATCGACGGTTTTCGACGCCCTCGACGAGACGGAACGAACTTCGATAGCGAAACGGGGCGCGAAAGCGGAGGTTTCCGCGCGCCTGTTCGACGCCGACGGGACGCCGATGTCCACCGGGCTGGCCCACCACGTGCTGGCCATAAGCGCCGAAGAGCTGCTCGCCGTTCCCGAGGTGATCGCGCTCGGCTACACGGAACCGAAGGCCGAGGCCATCGACGCCGTCCTGCGCTCCGGCATGGTGTCGACGTTGATCACCGACGCCGCCGCGGCCATCCCCCTGCTCAACCTGGCCGAGGCCCGGCCACCCACCTGACCACCCTCGCGAGATCCGCCCCCAAGCACGCAAGACCGCTCTCCAAGCACGCGTGATCGCTCTCCAAGCACGCGAGATCCGCCTTCAAGCACGCGAGATCGCTCTCCAAGCACGCGTGATCGCTCTCCAAGCACGCGAGATCCGCCTTCAAGCACGCAAGATCGACCTTCAAGCACGCGTGATCGGCCTTTAGTCACGCGAGATCGCACAACCGGGTCGCCTTGTCCTGCGCGGCCATCACTTCGTCACCATGACGAAAGGCCCACCCCCCGAAGGCCTCGATAGGCTCCAGCAGGCTGACACCGAGGTCCGTCAGCGAATACTCGACCTTCGCCGTCCGGCCGCAGTCGCGTCTGGCGACCAGACCGTTGAACTCCAGCCGCCGGACCGTCTCCGTGAGCACCTTCGTGCTGATCCCGCCGAGCCTGCGCCGCAGTTCAGCGGGCCGGAGCGCACCATCCCGCAGCGCCCACAGGACGACGGGGTTCCACGTGTTCGCCATCAGGTCGAAGGCCAGCCGGGCACGGCAATCGGCGAGGAAGACGTCGTTCATGGAACCTCCGGTAACCACTTGGTACCCGCGTGGCTTTCTACGGTCGTAGCGGTAACTCGATCATAGGGAGCAGCACATGCGTATCGGGATTTTCGGCGCGGGTGGGATGGCGGAGGCGCTCGGCGGGCAGTGGGCCAAGGCCGGGCACGAGGTGATGGTCGCCGCACGCGATCGGGTCAAGGCCGCCGGGATCTCCGCGCGAGTGGGGACCTGGGACGAAACCGCCCGTGCGAGTGACGTGATCCTGCTCGCCGTCCCCGCCGCGTCGGTGACGGAAGTCGTTGCCGCGGCGGGGAATCTCGCGGGAAAGGTCTTGATCGACTGCACCAACGCGGTCGGCCCCGGCGCTGTCCTGACGGTGCCCGATCAGGCGGCTCGGATCGCCGTGGCCGCACGAGACGCTCACGTGGTCAAGGCGTTCAATCTGTGCCATGTGGACGTCTGGCGGATGACTCCCCCGGTGTTCGGCGGCCGCCCGCTCGCGGTCCCGCTCTGCGGTGATCCGGAGGCCGTCGCTCGCGTGAGCGGGCTCGTCCGCGACATCGGTTGCGTGCCACTGGACGCCGGCGGACTCGATCGGGCGTCGCTGATGGAGGCGACCATGGCGTTCATGGTCGGGCTGTGGTTCGGCGGCCATGACGCGCAGGCCTGCTTCCCGCCCCTTCCTGCTTGATTTCAGGGTCGTCCCGGATGTGCCGGGCAGGGTGCTCACGCGACCCTGTGCGGCATGGGGACCAAGACCTGGCGGCAGCTGACGGTGTGGCTGCACGTCATCAGTTCGGTGGGCTGGATGGGACAGGCATTGGCGCTGTTCACCCTCCTGGCGATCAGCCACGGCAGTGAGGACAACGCCGTCCGTGTCGCCGCGACGTCGATGGCACACGAAATCGACTCGCTCCTGCTGGCGCCGCTCGCGAACGCGTCGGCGTTCACCGGGTTCATGCTCGCGGCCGCGACCGCCTGGGGATTCACCCGTCATTGGTGGGTGCTCGCGAAGTTCGTGATCACGCTCGTCCAGCTGCACGCCGGGATCTTCCTTCTCTCCGGCGCACTGCGGGACTCCGTGGCCGCGGCGCGGGCCGGGATTCCCGAACCCGCGTCGACGACACTGATCGCCGGTACCGGCCTGATGGCGAGTGCCATCGCTTTCCAGGCCTGGCTCTCGGTGGCGAAACCGTGGGGCAAGGCGCGGACAGGTGCGAAGCCGCCGACCGCGCCGAGGTGGGTGTTCGTCGCCGCGGTCGCGGCTCCGCTCGCCGACATCACCGTTGGCCTGCTCGTCGGCTACCCGCTGCCCGCGCTCTCGCTGATCGTGCTCGGGGTGCGGCTTACGTCGCGGCGGCGGGAACTTCGGCCCCAGGCCGTGGCTGAATCGGCGCCGCGCGTGTCAGGAAAGGGTCTTTCAGGACAAGATTCGTCCTGAAAGACCCTTTCCTGACATCCACGCCGTCACAGTTCCGGCCCGGCAGGCAAGACCCGAAAGCGGGTCACGGCCGGTCCACCGCGGTGACCCGGATGACAGCGGCCCCTGCCTCATCCGACGCCGCCAGGTCGACCTCGGCGCTGATGCCCCAGTCGTGGTCGCCCGCGGGGTCGTCGAAGATTTGCCGGACCCGCCAGAGCTCCTTCTCCATCTCGATGATCAGCAGCTGCGGCCCCCGTGCGTCCGGTCCGATGCCGAGGGTTTCGTGCTCGTCGAAGTAGTCCTCGATGGCGTCTTCCCACGCGTCGGCGTCCCAGCCCGAGGCCGCGTCCAGTTCGCCGAGTGTCCCGAAGGCACGGCGTGACGCCAGCTCCACCCGGCGGAACAACTCGTTCCGCACGAGCACCCGGAAGGCCCGCTCGTTCCGCGTGACCGCGGGCGGCTCGGACGGCGGCCGGTGCGAAACCGGGCCCTCCTCTTCGGGATGCCGCAACGCTTCCCATTCGTCCAGCAGGCTGGAGTCGACCTGGCGCACCAGTTCACCCAGCCATTCGATGAGGTCCTGCAACCCCTCGGTCTTGGCCTCGTCGGGGACCGTATGCCGGAGCGAGTCGTAGGTGTCGGTGAGATACCGCAGCACCAGCCCTTCCGAGCGGGCGAGCTGGTAGAAACCGATGTACTCCACGAAGTTCATCGCCCGCTCGTACATGTCGCGCACGACGGACTTCGGCTTGAGCTCGTAGTCGTCGACCCACGGATGCCCTTGCCGGTAGCGGGAATACGCCGCCTCCAGCAGTTCCTCCAGCGGCTTCGGGTACGTGACATTTTCGAGCAGTTCCATCCGCTCGTCGTACTCGATGCCCTCCGCCTTCATCGACTGGACGGCCTCGCCGCGTGCCTTGAACTGCTGCTGCGAAAGCACCGGACGCGGATTGTCCACAGTGGATTCCACAATGGACACGACATCGAGGGGATAGGACGGCGAATCGACGTCGAGCAGTTCGATCGCGGCGAGCGCGAACGGCGAAAGCGGCTGGTTCAGCGCGAAATCGAACTGCAGGTCCACGGTGAGCCGGACAATCCTGCCCTGCTCGTCGGGTTCGTCGAGCCGTTCCACGACACCCGCCGCGAGCAGCGCGCGGTAGATCGCGATCGCACGCAGGATCAGTTTCCGCTGAGCGGGACGGTCCGAATGGTTGTCCTCCAGCAGATGCCGCATCGAGTCGAACGCGTTGCCGGGGCGTGAAACGACGTTCAGCAGCATCGAGTGGCTGACCTGGAAACTCGACGTCAGCGGTTCCGGGTCGGCCGCGATCAGCCGGTCGAAAGTGCTCTCCGTCCAGTTGACGAACCCCTCGGGTGCCTTCTTGCGGACGATCTTCTTTTTCTTCTTGGGATCGTCGCCTGCCCTCTCCAGCGCCTTGGCGTTTTCGACGACGTGGTCCGGCGCCTGCACGACGACGTACCCGTCGGTGTCGTATCCCGCCCGGCCCGCGCGGCCGGCGATCTGATGGAACTCGCGTGCCTTCAGATGCCGTTGCCGCACCCCGTCGTACTTCGTCAGCGCGGAGAAGACCACTGTCCGGATAGGTACGTTGATGCCGACGCCGAGGGTGTCGGTCCCGCAGATCACCTTCAGCAGCCCGGCCTGCGCGAGCTGCTCGACGAGGCGCCGGTACTTCGGCAGCATGCCGGCGTGATGCACGCCGATGCCGTGGCGGACCAGCCGCGACAACGTCTTCCCGAACCCGGCGGCGAAGCGGAAGTCGCCGAGTGTCTCGGCGATGGCCTCCTTCTCCGCCTTGCTGGTGACGTTGATGCTCATCAGCGTCTGCGCGCGCTCGATCGCCGCCGCCTGCGAGAAGTGCACGACGTAGACCGGCGACTGACCTCCGTTGAGCAGCTCGGACATCGTCTCGTGCAACGGCGTCAGCGCGTAGCGGAAGGTGAGCGGCACCGGCCGCTGCGCCGAGGTGACCACCGCGGTCGGGCGGCCGGTCCGGCGGGTGAGGTCCTTCTCGAAGAAGGAGACGTCGCCCAGCGTCGCCGACATCAGCACGAACTGCGCGTTCGGCAGTTCCAGCAGCGGCACCTGCCACGCCCAGCCGCGGTCCGGCTCGGCGTAGAAGTGGAACTCGTCGGCCACGACCTGGCCGACCGGCGCGTCGGCACCGAGGCGCAGGGCCATGTTCGCCAGGATCTCCGCCGTGCAGCAGATGATCGGCGCGTCGGCGTTCACCGCCGAATCGCCGGTCATCATGCCGACGTTCTCCGCGCCGAAGATCTCGATGAGCTGGAAGAACTTCTCCGAGACCAGCGCTTTGATCGGCGCCGTGTAGTAGCTGCGGCGGCCGTGCGCCAGCGCGGTGAAGTGCGCGCCGACGGCGACTAGGCTCTTCCCGGACCCCGTCGGCGTCGACAGGATCACGTTCGCGCCGGAGACCACTTCGATGATGGCCTCCTCCTGCGCGGGGTACAGCTCTAGCCCGCGCTCGGCCGTCCACGTGGAGAAGGCTTCGAACAGCGAGTCGGGGTCGGGATCCGCAGGCAGGAGGTCTGTAAGAGTCATCAGAGGACCTATCGTGCCATCCGTTGGTCGCATCTTGCCGAGGGGTGATCGCGCCCTCCGCCGGAAACCCGTAGGCTTCGCGTTACCGCGCACTCACCGGGCATGCTTCATCCGGCCGCGCGCACACAGGCGGTAATTTGAGAGGGCTTAGGAATGGCACAGGACATCATCCCGATCGAACTCGGCCTGCCACAGGGTGACGTGGTCACTCTCTGGGCGCCGCGCTGGCGGGAAGACGGTGAGGAATGGGAAGCCTTCCTCGGCGACGAAGACGACCTGTACGCCTTCCCCGACGCGGCGCATCTCGCCGCGTTCGTGCGGACCTCCGAGCAGCACGACCTGCTCGACCACCCGGCGTGGGAGCTCGTGCCGGCACTGAACGTGCCCGAGCTGATCCCGGACGACGACCACACCTACGACCTGGTCGGCGTGCCCGAGCTGGTCGCCGAAAAGCCGGACCAGTGGACGCTGGGCGAACTGGCCGAGATCATCGGCATCGTGCGTTCGCTCGCGGACGTGTGCGAACTCGAAGACGTCCACGAGGTCCTCGACGCGCACGAGAGCTTCTCGCTGCTGGACCAGGGCACACTGCCCTTCTCCGGCCGCGACGGCGAGCGCCTGTGGGCGGACCTGTCGCAGGCGGTCTCCGAAAAGTGGGACATCGTGCTCGACGCGATCGACGGTCTGGTGACCGCTCCCGACGTCGACGACAAGGTGCTCGAGCAGACAGCCGAGGAACTCGCGACGTTCCTCTCGGAGTCGGCGGAGGCCGAAGCGGCCGCCGCGGACGAGGACCTCGAAGACGTCGACGTGGATGATGACGACGAAGACGAAGACGACGAGCCCGTCGGTTTCTGGGGCGAGGTCGGCATCGACCCGATCAAGATCATCACCTCCGGCGCCGAGTACTACACGCTGCGCTGCTACCTCGACGACAAGCCGGTCTTCCTCGGCAGCGAAGGCGAGATCGACGTCTTCAGCTCCGAAAAGGCGCTGATCCGCGCGATCGCGGACGGCAAGGAGCTGGGCGACAACGACCTCGCCCAAGTGTCCACTTGGGACGAGGTGACCACGAAGGCCACCGCGGGTGAACTCGAGATCGACGTCGACGCCGAGAACACCTACGTGCTCAACGGCATCGCCGACGACATCGCCGAGGGCCCCGAGTCGATCGACCCGACCCAGCTGGAGCTGGCGGTCGAGCTGATCACCGACGCCGCCGAGTGGGCCGAGGACGACAGCGTCGAAACCGCGCTCGCCGCCAACGAAAGCCTCGGCTGGCTGGTGTCGTTCGTGCTGCGGCCGGACCCCACGCGCCTCGAGCCGAGCGCTCCGTTCGACGCCGAGCAGTCCGAGTGGCGCAAGCTCGTCGAGACCTTCGAGAACCGCCTCACGGTCGTCTGATCCGCCAAGAGTGCGCTAAGTACCTACGGCTGGTCCCAAGTACATGAAGGCCCCCTTCCTTGCGCCTAGCGCAAGGAAG
>NZ_JBFBBY010000213.1:0-11333 GCF_040682875.1 Amycolatopsis sp. NPDC051071
GGTTCTCTCACACGATCATGGGACTTAGACACTCACATGATCAACCAGAGACCGTGCCTGCCCTCATCCAGGCAACCGACTTTGCCGGGGCCCTGACCTAGGCGCAAGGAAGGGGGCCTTCATGTACTTGAGGCGAGCACACGCGGCCGTTGCGGTGGCCCGTTTATTTCCACCACTTCGACAACACGTTCGGGGCGGCTCCGGTCCGGTGTCGCGGGGGTACCCTCTTACCTTTCCTGCCCGCGAATGCCGGAGTCCCGATGAGGCTCGCCGCTCGACAGCTCTCCCCTGCGGCACAGTGGTGCCTCATCGTCCTCGGCGTGACGGCCTGCTACTTCGCCACCGGCCAGATCGGCATCCAGTGGGCGATCGTGCGCGAGCAGATCTCCCCGCTGTGGCCGGCCGCCGGGGTCGCGCTGGCGGTGCCGATGCTGCTCGGACCGCGGTTCTGGCCGGGGATCGCGCTCGGCGCGCTGCTGACGAACATCGCGCTCGGCCCCTCGCTGATCGTGGTACTGGTGATCTCCGCCGGCAACACCCTCGGCCCGTTACTGGCCTATCGCGTGATGCGGCGGCGGGGTTTCCGCACTCAGCTCGACAGGCTGCCGGACGTCGTCCTGCTGGTCGTCGTCGGCGCCATCGGGGGTACGGCCGTCAGTGCCGTGATCGGCACCGGCGCACTGGTCCTCGACGGCGCCCTCGCCCCCGGCGAGTTCTGGCCGACGGTGCTGGTGTGGTGGACGGGCGACGCGATGGGCGCCCTCACCATCACACCCCTGTTGCTGCTGGCACCCAGATTCCGCCGTCCGGCGCGGGTTCCGCTCGTCCGCTGGGCCGAAGCCTCCACGCTCGGCGTCTGCGTCGTCGGGACGTCGATCCTCGCCGGCACGAACCCGCCCAAACTGTTCGTCGTGTTCCCGGCCCTGATCTGGGCGGCCCTGCGCTTCCGGCAGGCGGGCGCGCTGCTCTGCTCCCTCTGCGTCTGCGCCTTCATGATCTTCGCCGCGGCACGCGGCTCTGGCCCCTACGGCTCGTACGATCTGGTCGCCAGGATGCTGCTCATCCAAGCCTTCGACGCCACCGTCGGGATGACAGCGCTCGTGTTGTCCACGATCGTCCTGCAACGTGACCGCGCCACCGCGGAGGTCGCCGACGCCTGGCGCCAGATCACCGAAATGGTCGAGATGATCGCGCCGCGCCAGTCGATGCGCAGCGCGATGACGACCCAGCGCAAAAGCGACGATCTGGCCGGTTGACGCCTCAGGCGACCTGATCGTCGAGGAACCGGTCGAGATAGCGCCACGTGGTCCCGCGTGCCTTCCGGCCGGTGAGCACGCCGAGATGCCCGCCGGGCGCGGTTTCGAACTTCACCGACGGCGAGTTGTCCAGCAAGCCGGTGAGCCGTTCGACGGCCGCACGCGGGGCGATCGTGTCGTTCTGCCCGGCGATGACCAGCGTGGGCACCTTGACCCCGGACAGCGCGATGATCCGCCCGTTGAGGTCGACCGTGCCCTCGGCGAGGTCGTTGGCGCGGAAGAACCGGTGGTAGATCTGGCCGAACGTCCGCCCGGGGTAGGCGATCATGTTGTCCATGAAGTGGTCGACGGCCTCGATCTGCGCCAGGTAGTCCCGGTCGTCGAGATTCTTCAGGATGGCGAGGGGTTTGGTGATCTCCTTGCTGATACCGGTCACGCGGAAGACCCGGCTGACCAAATAGGACGGTGCGCCGCCGAGCACGCGGTAGAACGGGGTCAGCAGATGGCCGCCGGTGAGGTCCACCAGCGGGCGGAACGGCGCGATCAGCGGGATAGCGGTGAAGTCGAACGGCGACGCGATGGTTGCGATCGACTCGATCGGCAGCTCGGGCTGGTCGGCGGCGGTCAGCAGGGAGAAGATCCCGCCGAGGCACCAGGCGATGACGTGCACGCCCTGGCCACCCGAGTCCTCGCTGACCTTGCGGATCGCGCGCGGGAGCACCTCGTCGATCCAATGCTCGATGCCGAGGCGGCGATCGGAGAACGCGACGTTGCCGTAATCGACCAGGTAGGTGTTGCGGCCGCCGTCGACCAGGTGCTCGGCGAGGCTGCAGCCGCGGCGCAGGTCGAAGCACAGCGCGGGCGCGGCCAGCGGCGGCACCAGCAGCACCGGCGGGCCGGACACCCGGTCCTTGCCGTTCGTCAGCCGGTACACGGACCGGTTGGGGCCCTGGTCGATCAGGACGCGCGGCACCGGGCGGAGATCGGCGACACCACCGTGCAGCACCTTCCCGACGACGTTCGACGCGGCGGCGGCGAGCCGTGCCGGGGGTGTTGCCATGAGGTGCCTCCTGGAGGGATGAACGCGGTAAGGCGCAATCTTGCCGCGTACGGGCGCGCGACTCAACACCGCCGCCGTTCCAGGCCGTCCACTTCGGACGGTCGCTAGGCCGTCCGAGTTAAGAATCGGCATCCTTTCCCACCGCCGGGGCACTGCGTGCCGCCCGCGATTCGTACTCCGCGCGAGCACTGGAACGCGTTGCGGAGGACAGAATCTTGTCGCCGCCGAGCGCACGCACCAGCCACTCGCCGACGCGCCGGGGAAGCAGTCGTGTGATCCTGCCCATGGCATCCAGCGATCCGGGAACGAAGACGTCGAATTTGGGATGGCGCAACGCATCGACAATGGCCTTCGCCACATCTTCCGGCTGGATCGATTTGAAGAACCTCGCCTCGCCGAGCCCGCTGGCCAGTTCCGTGCGCACCACGGCCGGCATCACACAGGAGACCACTACGCCCGTTCCGCGTAATTCCAGATGCACCGATTCCGACAAACCGACGACGGCGTGTTTCGTGGCGCAGTAAGTGGCGGCGCCGGGGAATCCGGCCTTTCCTGCCATCGACGCGATGTTCACGATGTGCCCGGTGCCACGCGGGCGCATCCGCTTCACTGCTTCCCGGGTGCCGTGGATGACCGCGTGCAGGTTGATTTCGAGCAACCTCCGGGTCGCCGCGTCGTCCTCTTCGTCGAGCGGTGCGAGCGGCATGATGCCCGCGTTGTTGATCAGCACGTCGATCGGGCCGACGCGCCGCTCGACCTCGTCGAGGAACTCGGTGAAGCCCTTCGTGTCGGTGACGTCGAGCGGCAACGCCTCCGCACCCAGTTCGGCCGCCGTCTTCTCCGCGAGGACCTGGTCCAGGTCGCCGATCACCACCTTGGCGCCGAGCCGGGACAGCATCGTCGCGGTACTGGCCCCGATGCCCCGCGCCGCTCCGGTGATCACGACGACCTTGCCTGCGAGAGAACGTGGCTGCCTGGCCATGGCGGGCTCCTCTGCGACTGCGTTGTCCGGGGCACTGTTGGCACTGTGTCAACTATGGTGCACCGGAAGCCGCGAGACCGCCAGTCCTACGGCCGCTGTTCGAACACCTGCCCGATCCAGCCGTTGACGTCGAACCGCTCGGTCGGCTTGAACCCCTGACTCTCGTAGTAGCGCTGTAGATCGCCGTCGCCGCCTGCCCAGCAATCGACCCGGACCAGCCCGATGCCACGCTCACGTGCCTCGGCCAGCGCGAACTCGACGAGTCGCGACCCGACCCGGTGCCCGGCGAACCGGCGCGAGGTCAGCAGCAGGCCGACGTAGATCTCCGGCTCCTCGACCGGCGGGACATGCGGGAAGCGGTCACCGAGGATGATCGCACCGGCCGCCTCTCCGCCGACCTCGCCGATGTACAGCCCCGGCCCGTCGGCCATCCCGCGCACCCGCTCGACCCGCTTGGGGATCGTGGACCACGGCTCGGTCCCCCACTGCCCTTCGCTGCCCCGTCCGGCCAGCCACGCGACGGCCTCGTCGAACATGTTCAGCAGGGTCTCGAAGTCCCCAGAACCACCCTGCCGGATGACGAAATCGTTCATTCCTCCGTTCTACAACATCGTGAGGACGCGTGAGACTTGCGTCTAGGTACATGAAGGCCCCCTTCCTGTACCTAGGCGCAAGGAAGGGGGCCTTCATGTACTTGGTCGCAGGCGTCAGGCGACGCCGAGGTGCCGCGCGATCAGCATCCGCTGCACCTCCGAGGTGCCCTCGCCGATCTCCAGGATCTTCGCGTCCCGGTAAAAGCGGCTCACCGGGAACTCGTTCATGAAGCCGTACCCGCCGAAGATCTGCGTCGCCTCGCGCGCGTTGTCCATGGCGGCGTTCGACGCGACGAGCTTCGCGATCGACGCCTCCTTCTTGAACGGCTCACCACGCAGCATCTTCGACGCCGCCGCGTAGTACGCGAGCCGCGCGGTGTGCGTGCGCACCTCCATGTCGGCGATCTTGAACTGGATCGCCTGGTACTCACCGATCTTGTGCCCGAAGGCCTCACGTTCCTTGACGTACCGCAGGCATTCGTCGACACAGCCTTGCGCGAGCCCGACGCTCAGCGCGGCGATCGCGACCCTGCCTTCGTCCAAAATGGACAGGAACTGCGCGTAGCCGCGGCCGCGTTCGCCGATCAGGTTCTCCGCCGGGACACGGACGTCGTCGAACGACAGCTCGTGTGTGTCCGAGCAGTTCCAGCCGACCTTGGAGTACTTCGGTGCCACGGCGAAACCCGGCGTTCCCGACGGGACGAGGATCGCCGAGATCTCCTTGCGCCCGTTCTCCTTCACGTCGGTGACGGCGGTGACCGTGACCAGTTTCGTGATGTCGGTGCCTGAGTTGGTGATGAACGACTTGCTGCCGTTGATCACCCAGGTGTCGCCGTCGAGTTTGGCGCGTGTGCGGGTGGCGCCCGCGTCCGAGCCACCGCCCGGTTCGGTAAGCCCGAAAGCGCCGAGCGCGGTTCCGGCGCACAACTCCGGGAGCCACTTTTCCTTCTGCTCCGCGGTGCCGAACCGGTAAATCGGCATGGCGCCCAGCGAAACGCCGGCCTCGACGGTGATCGCGACCGACGAGTCGACCCGCGCCAGCTCCTCCAGCGTCAGGCACAGCGCGAAGTAGTCGCCACCCATGCCGCCGTACTCCTCCGGGAACGGCAGGCCGAACAAGCCCATCTCGGCCATTTTCGCGACGATCTCGTACGGGAACTCCTCCCGCTCGTACAGGTCGCCGATGACCGGGGCGACCTCGGAGCGCGCGAATTCCTCGACCGTCTTGCGCAGCGCCTCGTACTCGTCATCCAGCCGAAAGTCGATCATTGGCCATCCTTTTGGGGTGTCACAACGGCTACTGTCTCGTCCAGCGCGACCTGTTGGCCTGCCCGGACGGGGAGTTCACTGACCACGCCGTCGATCGGCGCGGTGATCGTGTGCTCCATTTTCATCGCCTCGACGACCACGAGCGGCGTCCCGGCGCTGACCACGTCACCGGCGGCGACCTTGACCACGAGCACGGTGCCGGGCATCGGGCTGGTGACCGGTCCGGCCCCGCCCGCGGCACCGGCGGCCGACCGCAGCCGCTCCTGCTCACCGATCGCGAAGCTGTGGCCGTCCCGCGCGAGCCAGACGGTCTTCCCGCGTCCGGCGGCGTACCGGTAGCGGTGGAAACCACTGGGATGCCGGACTTCCAGCAGATCTCCCTCACGCCGCGCGGAAACCGGCACGGGCTCGGCGCCGTCGACGCTGACGAGCGCGTTCGACGGCGTGCCCCGCACTCGCACGACGGCTTCGGAACTCCCGGATTTCAAAGCGAAGTCGATCCCACCGGACGCGCCGAGCCGCCAGCCGTCGGGAATGTCCCACGGATCGACGACGGACCCCTGAGGCTGCAAGGAAAGCAGTCTGTCCAGCGCGGCCGCGACGAAGAACTCCGGCGGCACCTCTTCGGAGACCAAAGTGGACAGTTGCCGGTCCACGAGTCCGGTGTCGAGCTTGCCGTCACGGACGTCGCCGTCGGCAAGAAGCCCGCGCAGGAACGCGACATTCGTGCCGACGCCGAGCAACGCGGTGTCGGCGAGTGCGAGATCCAGGCGGTGCAACGCGGACGCGCGGTCCGGTCCCCAGGCGATGACCTTGGCGAGCATCGGGTCGTAGTTCGAACCGATGACGGCGCCCTCGCTCATCCACGAGTCGACACGCACGCCCTCGCCGGACGGCTCATGCACCGCGAGCACGGTTCCGCCGGTCGGCATGAAGCCGCGTGCGCCATCTTTAATAGACAGAGTTTCGGCGTAGACACGGGCTTCGACGGCGTGGCCGTCCAGCCGGACGTCTTCCTGCGACACGGTGAGCACGGCACCCGCGGCGATCTTGACCTGCCACTCCACGAGATCGAGTCCGGTCACCAGTTCGGTCACCGGATGCTCGACCTGCAGACGCGTGTTCATCTCCATGAAGAAGAACTTGTCGGGCGCGAGGGCCGACACGATGAACTCGACCGTTCCCGCGCCGACGTAACCGACGGACCTCGCGGCCTCGACGGCGGACGCGCCCATCTTCGCGCGGGTGGCTTCGTCCAGCAGGACCGACGGCGCCTCTTCGATGATCTTCTGGTGCCGCCGCTGCAAGCTGCACTCGCGCTCACCGAGGTGGATGACGTTGCCGTGCGTGTCGGCGAGGACCTGGATCTCGATATGCCTCGGCGTGGTGACGAACCGCTCGATCAGCAGCGTGTCGTCGCCGAAGGAACCCTTGGCCTCACGACGGGCGGACTCCACGGCGGCGGCCAGTTCGGACGTCGCGTGCACCAGCCGCATCCCCTTGCCGCCACCACCGGCGGACGGTTTGATCAGCAGCGGGTACCCGACCTTTTCCGCGGCGGCCGCGAAACCGCCATCGGGAATGTCCACATCGGACGCTCCGGGCACCACCGGGACGCCCGCCTTGGACACCGTCGCCTTGGCGCGGATCTTGTCGCCCATGGCGTCGATCGCCTCGACCGGCGGGCCGATGAACACCAGCCCCGCTTCCGCGCAGGCACGGGCGAATTCCGCGTTCTCCGCGAGGAACCCATAGCCGGGGTGGACAGCCTGCGCCCCCGTGTCGAGCGCCGCCTGGACGATCGCCGGAATGGACAGATAGCTTTTCGCCGCTTCGGCAGGGCCGATGCGGACAGCCGTATGCGCCTCGCGGACGTGCTTGGCGTCGGCGTCCGCGTCGCTGTACACCGCGACCGAACGGATGCCGAGCCCGCGCAGCGAACGGATCACGCGGACGGCGATCTCCCCGCGATTGGCGACCAGAACCGTGTCGAACATGCTCACATCCTGTGTTTTCCGGCGGCGCGCGATCGCGAACGCGTAGCCAGGCCGCTCGTTGGGAAATCAGACTCAAGGCGCGCGATCGAGGCGGTCTGCCTCCACGTTCGCGAATCCTCCGGACGGGCGCGCCGGCTTCGGTCGAGTTGAGCGGTCCTCCGCATCGTCGCGCTCACATCCTGAAGACGCCGTAGTTGACATCGGACAAAGGCGCGTTGGCCGCCGCGGACAGCGCGAGGCCGAGCACCGTGCGGGTGTCCGCCGGGTCGATCACGCCGTCGTCCCAGAGCCGCGCCGTCGAGTAGTACGGGCTTCCCTGCGCCTCGTACTGCTCGCGGATCGGATCCTTGAAGGCTTCTTCGTCCGCGAGAGACCATTCGCCGCCGCGAGCCTCGATGGCGTCACGGCGGACCGTCGAGAGCACCGACGCCGCTTGCTCACCGCCCATCACGGAGATCCGCGCGTTCGGCCACATCCACAGGAACCGCGGCGAGTACGCGCGGCCGCACATCGAATAGTTCCCGGCACCGAACGAGCCGCCGATGACGACGGTCAGCTTCGGCACCCGCGCGCAGGCCACCGCGGTGACCATCTTCGCGCCGTGTTTGGCGATGCCACCCGCCTCGTAGGCCCGGCCGACCATGAAGCCGGTGATGTTCTGCAGGAACAGCAGCGGGATCGAGCGTTTGTCGCACAGTTCGATGAAATGCGCGCCTTTCATCGCGGACTCGGCGAACAGGACGCCGTTGTTCGCGACGATGCCGACGGGGTGGCCGTGGATCCGGGCGAACCCGGTGACCAGCGTCGGCCCGTACTCCTTCTTGAACTCGCCGAACCGGCTGCCGTCGACGATCCGGGCGATGACCTCGCGGACGTCGTAAGGCACGCGCGGGTCGGTCGGGACGACGCCGTACAACTCATTCGGGTCGGCGACCGGTGCCTCGGTCGGGAGAATGTCCCACGGGCGTGACGAACGCGGACCCAAAGTCGACACGATCGAGCGAACGATGCGCAGGGCGTCGGCGTCGTCCTCGGCCAGGTGGTCGGTGACGCCGGACTGGCGTGAGTGCACGTCGCCGCCGCCGAGTTCCTCGGCCGTGACGACCTCGCCGGTCGCGGCCTTCACCAGCGGCGGGCCGCCGAGGAAGATCGTGCCCTGGTTCCGCACGATGACGGCTTCGTCGCTCATCGCCGGGACGTACGCGCCGCCCGCGGTGCAGGACCCGAGCACCGCGGCGATCTGCGGGATGCCCCGCGCGGACATGGTCGCCTGATTGTAGAAGATCCGGCCGAAGTGCTCACGATCCGGGAAGACCTCGTCCTGCCTCGGCAGGAACGCGCCGCCGGAGTCCACCAGGTAGACACACGGCAGATTGTTGTGCAGCGCGACCTCTTGCGCGCGCAGGTGCTTCTTGACGGTCATCGGGTAGTAGGTGCCGCCCTTGACCGTGGCGTCGTTGGCGACGATCACGCATTCGCGGCCGGAGACCCGCCCGATCCCGGTGATGATCCCGGCCGACGGCGCCTCGTCGTCGTACAGTCCGGTGGCGGCCAGCGGGGACAGCTCCAGGAACGGCGAACCCGGGTCGAGGAGGGTGTCGACCCGGTCGCGCGGCAGGAGTTTGCCTCGTTCGACGTGGCGGGTGCGGGATTTCTCCGTACCGCCGAGCCGGGCCGCGGCGAGCCGCTTGCGCAGGTCCTCGACCAGTTCGGCATGGGAGATGACGCCGCGGGCGTACTCGTCGCTGCCCGGATCGGCGGAAGTACTCAGTACGGGTGTGTCCATGGCTCCTCGCCGCCAAGTTAGCCGTCGTTAACTCGCCCTCGTAGGTTAACGGCCACTAACCTCGCTTGTCCACCGCACCCCGCCAGTACAGGAAGGCCCCCTTCCTGTACCTAGGCGCAAGGAAGGGGGCCTTCATGTACTTCGATGAAATCAGCCGATGGCCGCGACCAGCGGGTTGTAGTAGCCACCGCGCTGACCGGCGACCGTCGGGTGATACGAGTTCACGATCGGCCAGGTGAGGCTGTGCAGGTAGTCGTTCGCGGACGAGCAGATGTTGTGCCCGGTGAAGGCACCACGCACGTCGACGAACTTGGCACCGTTCGCGGACGCGCGGGCCGAAAGCACCGAGGCCAGCGCGTCGGAGCCCGAGTTGATCGCGGAGCGCTTGGTGTCGGACAGCCCGACCGAGCACGAACCCGGCACCGTGTAGAAACGCGGGTACCCGAGGACGACGAGCTTCGCACCGGGCGCCTTCGACTTGATCGTGCTGTAGACGTTGTTCAGCAGTCCGGGCAGCGTGTTGTTCACGTAGGTCTTCGCGGTGTTGACCCGGTTGACGCACGTCTGGTCACTGCCGGTGGTGCAGGTGGTCATGACGTCGGCGAAGCCGGCGTCGTTGCCGCCGACCGTCACCGTGACCAGCGTGGTGCCGGAGGTGACGTTCGCGGCCTGGCTGAGCACGTCGCCGGTGCGCGCCCCCGAGCACGCGACGAACTTGAACGAGGTCCCGGCGTGGGCGTTCGCCCACAGCTGGGGATAGGAATTGGTGCTGCGCATGCAGTCGCCCGAGTTCCCGTAACCGCCGGCACCGACGCCGGACGAGTACGAGTCACCGAGTGCGACGTAGTTGGTCGCCGCTTGTGCGGTGCCGGCGAGACCGAAGGTGGCTAGGACGGCGACCCCCAGGGCCGCGGCTGAACGAGTGAAGGAAAACGCTTTGATCCGAGCAGGGACGGCCATGGTCACTCCTTCGTGACAAGTTAACGAGACACAGCATTACCAGGTGGTAGCTCGACGCAAAAGGGTCATTTCCGCAGGTAACCCGCTTGGCTCAGGCTGGAAGTAAGACCGGGGGTGTCAGCGCTCGCTTGCTGTGACGATGAGCTCTCGGCTGAAAAGCGTGCCTCGACCCCGGCGGCCCTAATATGGCCAGATGCCGGCGAACCCCACCCCACTCGTGAACGGCGAGAAGGCGAACAGGCGCGAACAGATCATGGCCGCCGCCGCCGAGCTCTTCGCCCATCACGGTTTCCACGGCGTCGGCATCGACGACATCGGCGCCGCGGTCGGCATCTCCGGACCGGCGTTGTACCGGCATTTCCGCAGCAAGGACGCCATTCTCGGCGAGATGCTGAATTCGATCAGCCGCTACCTCCTCGATGGTGGGACCGCTCGCGCGAGCCAGCGGGACGGGCCCGGCGATGTTCTCGAAGCACTAGTGGATTTTCACGTGGATTTCGCGCTCGCGCATCCCGCGCTGATCACCGTCCAGGAGCGGAACCTCGCCAATCTCACTGACAGTGACCGCAAGCAGGTTCGCGCCCTGCAGCGTCAGTACGTCGAGGTGTGGGTGCGCGCGATCAGTGACGCGGTGCCCGGGATCGGCGAGCGGCAGGCGCGGTCGGCGGCACACGCGGTCTTCGGGTTGATCAACTCGACGCCCTACAACCGCCATCTCGGTGACAGCGAACTCGCCGAAATGCTCTGCCGCCTCGCGCTGGGTGCACTGCACGCCGCCAAGTGACCACGTCCGGGTTTCGGCCTATCGCCACTTTTCCGTCCTCTGGTGTTTGATAGGCACGTGGAGCCGGACAGGAGCGAGTACGAGCGGAGGCTCGTCGAGAAAGCGCAGCGTGCGCTCGTGGCGATCAGCCTCGGGGACGACGCCGAGGCGCTCGACGAACTCACGCCGACCGCCGTCGAGCCCGTGGCCCGCTCCGAAGAGACCAAAGAGCTCGTGATGATGCTTTTCGGTGAATGCAGCGCCATGGTGTCGACTCTCGGCGACGGCGGCAGCGCGCCGGTCAAGGTGCAGGTATTCGACGAGGACGGTGAAGAGGTCTCGATCGATCAGGCGGACCCGCCGGTCCGGACAGCCGTGCGGACGTTGCTGGCGGAAGTACACGGCAACAGTGAGGCCGCGCAGGAACAGGTCGAGATCGCCCTCGCCAACGCCGCACCGGACGAGGTCGACAGTCTGGTGCTGCAGGCCCTGCGCTGGACGATCCGGCTGTCGGCGGAATGCCTCGACCGGGATCTGCCGGTCGCGCCGTGGATTTCGGACGCGGTCGCCGACTAGCTTGAGTTTTAACGTCTGAGTGGCCGGGTGACACCCTGGTTGATCATGAGTGAAGCCCTTGGTTGATCATTCCTTCTTGCGACAGAGGGAA
>NZ_JBFBBY010000214.1:0-11320 GCF_040682875.1 Amycolatopsis sp. NPDC051071
GCCGCGGGGGTTTCCTTGTGGTCCCAATATAGGACAAATTTTGTCCTATGGGGACCCCTCATGACATCTCTTGCGACAGCACCCTTCGCCAAGTGTCAGGAAAGGGTCTTTCAGGACAAAAAGTGTCCTGAAAGACCCTTTCCTGACACTTGCGCCGCTCAGTACTGCGTCGTGAGGGCGCCCTCGGTCAGTGCGGCGTCGAGCTGCTCCGCCGTGACGTCCAGCTTCATCTGGTCACGGAACATCCGGCCGGCGGTCGGCAGGCTGGACCGCTCCGGCCAGGTTTCCGGCTTCCACAGCGAAGACCGCAGGAAAGCCTTGGCGCAGTGCAGGTACAGCTCTTCGACCTCGAGCATGATCGCCAGCTGCGGCCGCTTCCCCTTGACCACGAGGTCGTCGAAGAACGGCGCGTCCGCGACCAGTTTCGCGCGGCCGTTGATCCGGAGTGTCTCGTTCATCCCCGGCACCAGGAACAGCAGCCCGGCGTGCGGGTTCTCCAGGATGTTGGTCTGGCTGTCGAGCAGCTTGTTACCCGGCCGGTCCGCCAGCACCAGCGTCTCGTCGTCGAGCACCAGCACCGAACCGGCCGGGTCGCCGCGCGGGGAGACGTCACAGGTGCCGTCGGACGACGCCGTCGCCAGCAGATAGAACGGCGAGTGCTCGATCAGCGTGCGCGCGTGCTGGTCGATCCGCGGCAGGATCTTCCGCTGAGTCCTCTCGGCCGCGTGGCCGAGGTGCTCGCGCAGCGCTTCCCGCGATTCGATCACTTTGATCTCTGAGATCCCCATGCCCTCAGTGAACCATCAGAAGACGACAGTCCGGTTCCCGTGCACCAGTACGCGCCCTTCGAGGTGCCACCGCAGCCCGCGCGCCAGCGTCACCTTTTCGATGTCGCGGCCCTTGCGGACCATGTCGTCGACCGAGTCACCGTGGTCGACGCGGATGACGTCCTGGTCGACGATCGGGCCCGCGTCGAGGTCGGCGGTGACGTAGTGGCAGGTCGCGCCGATGAGCTTCACGCCACGCGCGTGGGCCTGGTGATACGGCCGCGCGCCGACGAACGACGGCAGGAAGCTGTGGTGGATGTTGAGCGCCCGCCCGGCCCAGGCCTCGCACAGTTCCGCGGGCAGTACCTGCATGAACCGGGCGAGGACGACGGCGTGCGGGTCGTGCTCGTCGACCAGTTTCCGCACTTCGGCGAACGCTGGCGCCTTGGCGGCGGCGTCACCGGCGGGGAACGGGACGTGGTGGAACGGGATGCCGTGTGCGCGGGTGATGTCGCCCAGTGACTCGTGGTTGCCGATGACCGCGGCGACGTCGACGTCCAGTTCGCCGGAGGCGACGCGGCCGAGGAGGTCGTAGAGGCAGTGCCCGGCCTTGGAGACCAAGATCACCGCGCGGCGTCGCTCACCGCTGTCGCTGACCTGCCAGCTCGACTCGGCCGAAAGCGACTCCGCGACGTCGGCGAAGCGCGTGCGCAGTCCGGCGGCGTCGAAGGGGAGCGAGTCGGCGCGGACGACCTGGCGGGTGAAGAACCAGCCGGTGTCCGGGTCGGTGTGGTACGCCGCTTCGACGATCCAGCCGCCGTGCTCGGCGAGGAAGCCCGAGATGCGGGCGATGATGCCGGTGCGGTCGGGGCAGCCGAAGGAGATCACATAGCGGCGTTCAGGGTTCGACACACAGTCCATTGTCGCCGGTCTCGGCCGCGCCGTGGCGCCGGGTCAGGATGCGGACCCGGACGCGCCGCCCGATCTCAATCGCCCCGACCAGCACCAGACCGAGCGTGAAGGACAGCAGAAGCCCCTTCTCCGGCTCGTCCGCGAAGGCCGCTCCGCCGACGAGACCGATCAGGACGCTGTATACCGCCCAGATGCTCGCACCGAGGGCGTCGAGCGGGACGAACTTACGCGGCGGGTACCCCATGCTGCCGGTGGCGAGCCCGCTCGCGACGCGGCCGCCGGGCAGGTAGCGGGCGGCGAGGATCAGCAGGACGGCGTTGCGCCGCACCTGGATCTTCGCCCATTCGTGGCGCCGGATGCCCTCGGGACCCCGCTGCAGGCGGGCGAGTGCGCGCGGGCCCGCGGCGGCGCCGACGGTGTAGCCGAGGCAGTCGCCCAGCCAGGCGCCGAGCGCGGAGACCACGGCGAGCAGCGCCAGTTGCGGCAGATCCGGGCCGATGAGGACGGCGACGGTGATGACCGTGGTCTCGCTGGGCATGAACGGAAGGAGTGCGTCCAACCCGGACACGAGGAGGACGATCACCCACAGCCAGGGTGATCCCAGCGTGCCCCGAAGCAGTTCGGTGACGTACTCCAGCAGTTCCACGGTCCCATGGTGATCACCGCAGGTCGCGTCGGGGTGACGGAGTGGGGTTATACCGATGAATTCCCGCTGAGGTACTGGTCAGGGCGCACGGGGCGCGACGGCGGACCAGGGCACGGTCAGCTCGCCGAGCCGCCATCGCGACGGCCGGTTCAGCACCGGCCAGCCCCGGGCGGTGAGCAGGCCCACGGTGTGCGACCAGCGGGCGCGGACCCCGAAGTTCTGATGCGGTGCCGCCGTCGCCCAGCAGATATCCAAAGTGGACAGTAGATCGTGGACACGTTCGCCGGGAACGTTGCGGTGGATAAGAATCTTGGGCAGTCGTTCGGCCACTGTGGACGGACGTTCGAGGCTGGCGAGGTGCACCGAAAGAGTCAGCGCGCGGGGTCCGTCGTGGCCGACGGTGACCCAGGTGCTCAACCGGCCGATCTCGTCACAGGTGCCCTCGACCAGGAGCCCGTCCGGCGCCATCGCGTCCAGCATCAGCGACCAGGCCCCGGCGACCTCGGCCTCGTCGTATTGCCGGAGCACGTTGAACGCGCGCACCAGCCGCGGCCGCGACCCGGCGAGTTCGAAACCACCGCGCCGGAAGTCCAGCCACGGCCGGTCGACGGCGGCCTGCGCGACGGCGACCCGTTCGGCGTCCAGCTCCAGGCCCAGCACCCGGACGTCGCGGCGCACGGTCCGCAGCCACCGCGCCAGCTCCACCGTGGTCACCGGCGAGGCGCCGTAGCCGAGGTCCACCACCAGCGGTTCGTCCGCGCGGCGCAGCAGCCGGGTCACCCCGGCGTCGCTCGCGAGCCACCGGTCGACGCGGCGGAGCCGGTTGGGATTGGTCGTCCCCCGTGTCGGTGCCCCGACGGGTTTCAGCGCTCGGCCAGCCACTTCGCGACGAACTCCGCCTCGCGCTCCAGCAGTTTGGTCACCTGATCGGCGATCACGTTCTCCAGCTTCCCGCCGACGAACGGGATCCGCACCTTGACCTCGCCGCTGTTGACCAGCGTCGTCTGCCCGCCTTCGACGGCCAGCGACGTCTTCGCCGAGATGTCACCCGGCACGCCCTGCACGGACGCCGTCGCCGTACCGGTGTAGCCGTTCGCGGCGGCCTTCCAGATCTGCTCGCGTTCGACGACGAGGTCGCCCCGGTGCAGCGTCCGCACGGCGGACGGGAGCTTGTCCGAGCTGATGCCCTGACGCAGCTTGTAGCGCACGCCGTCCTCGGTCGCCGCGTATTCCAGCAGCTCCGCGTTGTCCCCGCCGATCTGCTCGAGCCGCGCCCGCAGCGCCGCCTCGCCGGCGACCGCGTCGAACGTGGTCGCGAGGTCTGCGGAGAACGCTGTGCGGTGCTCGATACGGGAAGCCATGGCGCCAGACAGTACCGTTCGTGGGCGTGAGCACTGCCGAAACTCCCACTCAGCACGTCGACCTCGCCGACCACACCACGCTGCGGCTCGGCGGCCCGGCGCGGCGCTACGTCGAGGCGACGACGGTGCCGGCCCTTGTCGACGCGGTCCGCGAGGCCGACGACGCGGGCGAGCCGGTCCTGCTGCTCGGCGGCGGCTCGAACCTCGTCGTCGCCGACGAAGGTTTCGCGGGGACGCTGCTGAAGGTCGGCAACACCGGCTGGACACGTGACGGAGGTCTCGTCGAGGTCGCTGCCGGGCACAACTGGGACGCCTTCGTCGAAGGCCTGGTCGCCGAGGACGTCGGCGGGCTCGAATGCCTCTCCGGGATCCCCGGTTCGGTCGGCGCGACGCCGATCCAGAACGTCGGCGCGTACGGCTGCGAGGTGGCCGAGTCGCTGGTCTCGGTCGACCTCTACGACCGCGCCACCCGCGAGAACCGCACGCTGACCGCCGAGGAGCTCGGCTTCGGCTACCGCACCTCGATCCTGAAGGGGACCGACGCCGGTGTAGTGCTCACAGTGCGCTTCAACGTCACCGAAGACGGCCTGTCGGCCCCGATCCGCTACGCCGAACTCGCCCGCACGCTCGGCGTCGAAATCGGCGGCCGCGTCCCGGTGGCCGAAGCGCGCGAAGCCGTCCTCGGGCTGCGTCGCGGCAAGGGCATGGTCCTCGACGCGGACGACCACGACACCTGGAGCGCCGGCTCGTTCTTCACCAACCCGATCATCGGGGAAGCGCAGGTCACGAAGGTATTGGCCGGGATTCTCGACGTCGTCGGCGAGGACGTCCGTGTCCCGCGGTACCCGGCTCCCGGTGGCACGAAGCTGTCCGCCGCGTGGCTGATCGAGCGTGCCGGGTTCGCGAAGGGACACGAAGGGCCCGGAGGGCGGGTTTCGCTCTCGACCAAGCACACCCTCGCGCTCACCAACAGGGGGAAGGCGTCCACGGCGGACCTCCTCGCCCTGGCGCGCGAAGTACGCGACGGCGTCGAAGCCCGCTTCGGCGTCTCCCTGCACCCGGAGCCCCTGCTCATCAACTGCTCGCTCTGACCCTCCTCGTGGTGCCTGGGGTGGCCCGGACACCACGCCACGTTGCCTGCCCCCTCGCGTTTAGTCCTCTAGTTGCGGTTCTTGCACGCGCAAGGACCGCAACCAGAGGACTAAACGCGGCGGGTTCGGGGTACTCACGGGGCGGCGGCCAGGCGTTTCGGTATGCAAACCGTAAAGCCGGAACAACCCGGGGCCGCTCCCGTGCGTCTATCCCTCTGTGGGGCGAGGGGTGAGTTCCGTCGCCGCGGGTAACGTCGGAGAGGTCCTCGGCGCTGAGCGGGTAGACGCTCGCGAGAGGGCTAATGGGAGGTTCACGGTGATCGAACGGCGCACGGTGTTCAAGGCCGCGCTCGCCGCGGGTGCGGCCATGCTGGCTGCTGCCTGCTCCAGTCAGGAAGGCGGCTCACCCAAGCCGGAAGGCAGCGGCGGGGAAGGCGAGGCACCCGCTCAGCCGGTCGCCAAGCTCTCCGCGGAGCCCGCCGTCGACGCCAAGGACGCGTCCGTCTTGACGCCGGTCGTGGTCAAGGTCGCCGACGGCAAGCTCACCGAGGTCAAGGTCTCCGGCGAAGGCGGCAAGGACGTCAAGGGTGAGCTTTCACCCGACGGGCTGACCTGGACCAGTTCCGAGTCACTCGGCTACGGCAAGACGTACACCTACGCGGCGAAGGCCACCGGCAGTGACAACAAGCCCGCCGAGCTCAAGGGCACGTTCACCACGGTCAAGCCGGCCAAGGAGGTGCGCGCCACGCTGAACCCGACCGACAACGCCGAGGTCGGCGTCGGGATGCCGATCAGCGTGAAGTTCGCGGCGCCGGTGAAGGACAAGGCGGCCGCCGAGAAGGCGCTCAAGGTGACGACCGACAAGGACGTCGAGGGCTCTTGGGGCTGGCTTTCGGAGACCCAGGTCGACTGGCGGCCCAAGGAATACTGGCCCGCCAACATCACCGTCAACGTCGAAGCGAAGCTTTACGGCGTCGCGCTCGGCGGCGGCGCGTACGGCAAGTCCGACGTCACCACCAAGTTCAAGATCGGCCGCAACCAGGTCGTCAAGATCAACACCCCGGACCACTCGATGAAGGTCTACCGCGGTGGGGCGGAGTCGGCGAGCTACCCGTGCTCGAACGGGCTCGACGGCGACGTGCAGCGGAACACGCCCAACGGCACGTTCATCGTGATGACGAAGGAGCCGATGGCGCGGTTCGACAACGCCCGCTACGGCTACACCAACGTCAACAAGAAGTGGTCCTGCCGGATCTCGAACAACGGCGAGTACATCCACGAGAACCAGGACAACGCGTCGAACATCGGCCGGGCCAACACCTCGCACGGCTGCGTGAACCTGCTCGAAGCGGACGCGAAGAAGTACTTCGACTCGGCGATGATCGGTGACCCGGTCGAGATCACCGGCTCGCGGCTGGGCAGCCCGACCAAATCCGACGTCAAGAACTGGTTTTACGACTGGAAGTCCTGGAAGGCCCTCTCGGCGATCAAGTAGCCACGTTCTTGGGGCCTGACGGCCGAACGCGCGGCTCAAAAGATCAAAAAGCACCTTGAGCTGGGACCTCATAAGGTGCGACGTATGAAGACCGAAGTAGTCGGCTACGGCGGCACGCGCATCGGCCTGTGGGTCGAAGGCGCCGAGAACACTCGTCCGATCGTGTTCGTGCACGGGTGGGCCCAGTCCGCCCGTGCCTGGGCGCCCCAGCTGGCGGATCCGGCGTTGTCCGAGCGGTTCCGCCTGGTCGCGATGGATCTGCGTGGCCACGGGGACTCCGAGGTCCCGTCGGCGGGCTACGACGATCCGCGGGTCTGGGCCGAGGACCTGGCCTCCGTGCTCGACTTCGCCGGTGAAGACGCGATCGTCGTCGGCTGGTCCTACGGCGGGCTGGTGCTCACCGACTACCTCCGCGTGCACGGTTCCGCACGGCTTGGCGGTGTCGTACTTGTGGGCGCCATCACAGAGATCGGCAAGAACCGGCCTGGCGGGAAGATCGGCCCGGCGATGAGCGAGGCCCTTCCGGCGGTGCTCGCGGACGACCCGTCGGTCGCGATCCCCGCGTTGGTGCGGTTCTGCGCGCGGATGACGGCAGCCCCGGTGTCCGGGACGCTGACCCAGTCACTGCTCGGCGCCTGCCTCTCGACCCCGCCTTCGGTGCGTTCCGCGTTGTTCCGGCGGGATGTCGGGAGTGAGGACGTACTTCGCGAACTGGACAAACCGGCGCTGATCATCCATGGTCTCGCGGACACTGTGATCGATCCGACGGCAGCGGAATACGCGGCCGGGAAGATTCAGGGTGCCGTCCTGCGTTGGTTACCTGAGGTGGGGCATCTGCCGTTCGCCGAAGCGGCGGATGAGTTCGGTGGCCTGCTGCGCGGGTTCGCCGATCAGTAGGACTTCAGGAGTGTTGACCAGGTGACGTTCCCTCCATACGGGTTCGATGCCGCGCCCAGGCGCGTCGCGGTGCTGTCGTTGCACACCTCTCCGCTGGAACAGCCGGGTACCGGCGACGCCGGCGGGATGAACGTCTACGTGAGCCAGACGGCCACCGAGATGGCCCGCCGAGGCGTGGAGGTCGAGGTGTTCACGCGGGCGACGTCTTCGGACCAGCCGCCGGTCGCGGAACTGGCGCCGGGGGTGCTGGTGCGGCATATCCCGGCCGGGCCGTTCGAGCCGCTCGGCCGCGACGAGCTGCCGGCGCAGCTGTGCGCGTTCACCGCCGGGGTGCTGCGGGCCGAGGCGTTCCACGAGCCCGGCTACTACGACCTCATCCATTCGCATTACTGGCTCTCGGGCCAGGCGGGCTGGCTCGCCAGGGACCGCTGGGGCGTGCCGCTCGTGCACACCGCGCATACCCTGGCCAAGGTCAAGAACGCCGCGCTGGCCGATGGCGACACGCCCGAGCCGCGCACGCGCGTGATCGGCGAGGAGCAGGTCGTGGCCGAGGCGGACTGCCTGGTCGCGAACACCCGCGTCGAGGCCCGCGAGCTGATCGAGCTGTACGACGCCGATCCGCACGCCGTGCACGCCATCCCGCCGGGGGTCGACCTCGACCGCTTCACCCCGGGTTCGCGGTCGGCCGCGCGCCGGGCGCTCGGCCTGCCGCAGGACGCGATCGTGCTGGCCTTCGCGGGCCGGATCCAGCCGCTGAAGGCACCCGACGTCCTCCTGCTGGCCGCCGCCGAAATGCTGCGCGAGCGGCCGGAGCTGGCTTCGCGGCTGGTCGTGCTGATCGTCGGCGGCCCGTCCGGGACCGGGCTGGAGCAGCCGCAGGCCCTGCGTGAGCTGGCCGTTTCACTCGGCATCGAGGAACAGACCCGGTTCATGCCACCGCAGTCGGGCCGGTCGCTGGTCAACGTCTACCGCGCGGCCGACATCGTGGCGGTACCGAGCTACAACGAGTCGTTCGGGCTGGTCGCGCTGGAGGCGCAGGCCTGCGGGACGCCGGTGATCGCGGCCGAGGTCGGCGGGCTGCCGGTCGCCGTGCCGCACGGCGTCTCCGGGCTGCTGGTGCCCTCGCACGATCCGAAGGATTGGGCGGGCGCGCTCGCGAACGTCGCGTTGCGGCCGGGCTGGCGTGCCGAACTCTCGGCCAACGCCGTCGTCCACGCGCAGCGCTTTTCCTGGCGTCGCACGACCGACCGGCTGCTGGACACGTACGCTCAGGCCACCGGCGCGTTCCGGCGTGCCCTGGAACAGCGCACGGAGGTGGCGGTTTGACACTCGACGAGACCCTACAGTCCTCTTTGGACAATGCGGGCCTGAAGTATGAAAAACGCGGCGAGGGCAAGTACTTCGTCACGCTGCCCGGTACCAAGAAGCTGCAGACCAACTGCTGGCTGGTCGCCGGGGACCACGCGTTCGCCGTCGAGGCCTTCGTCTGCCGACGTCCCGATGAGTCCCATGAGGACGTTTACCGCTTTCTGTTACGCCGTAACGCGAAACTCTACGGCGTGCATTACACCGTGGACGCGATCGGCGACATCTACCTGGTCGGCAGGCTCGGCCTGGACACGGTGACCGAGGCCGAACTGGACAAGATCCTCGGACAGGTGCTGGAGGCCGCCGACGGCGACTTCAACACGCTACTGGAACTCGGATTCGCCGAATCGATCAAACGCGAATGGGACTGGCGCGTCTCCCGTGGCGAATCGCTGGCGAACCTCGAGGCGTTCAAACATCTCGTCGAGCCCGCGAACGGACATCAGCCGGGAGCCTTGACCGACTCGTGACCCGAACGGTGCAACGGCACTGAAGCCCGCTCCGTCTCTTTCGCATCACTGGAGGGAGACGGATTCATGTACAGGCAATTGAGATGGGTGGCCGCCGCAGGCGTCGCGCTGGCCCTCGCGGGGTGCTCGGCGAGCGAATCCGGCGGGGAATCCGCCGCGATGCCCATGTCCGCCGATGGAAGGCAGGCGGCGCCCAATCAGGGTGCTCCGAACCAGGACAGCGCGGGCAAGGCGGGACAAGAGAAGGCGCCGGTCCCCGCCGGGCAGCCGGGGATCGCCGACCGCAAACTGGTGCGCACGGCGAGTATGGAGCTCACCGCGCCGAACGTGGCCGACGTGATCTCGCAGGTCCGCGTCCTCACCCAGGGCGCGGCGGGCTACACCGGGCAGGAGAGCACCCAGGAGACGCGCGCGACGATCAACGTCGTCGTCCCCTCCGAACGTCTCGACGGCGTACTGGACCAGCTCGGCAAGCTGGGGAAGCAGATCAGGCGCGAGATCACCGCGACGGACGTGACCGAGCAGCTGGTCGACGTCGATTCCCGGCTGGCCACCCAGCGGGCGAGTGTCGAGCGGATCCGCGCGCTGCTCGCGAGGGCGACTTCGGTTTCGGAGATCACTTCGGTCGAGAGTGAGCTGACGAGCCGCGAAGCCGAACTCGAATCGCTTCTGAAGCGTCGCGAGAGCCTGGCGGGAAGTGTCGCCATGTCGACTATTTCCTTGCAGGTGAAGGCGGAGACCGTCGCGGCGGCGGAGGAATCGCGCAGCGGGTTCTTCGGCGGGCTGACCGGTGGCTGGGACGCTTTCCTGACCTTCGGCGGCGGCCTGCTGACCGTGCTCGGCGCGATGGCGCCGTTCCTGCTGGTCTTCGGCGTCCCCGCGGCCGCGCTGGTCTGGTGGCTGCGCAAGCGGCGCCGGGTCCAGGAACCCGCGATGGCCGGGGCGTCGGATCTGCCGTCCGCCCCGCCGCTGGATTAAGGCCTGGAAAAAGACTAGGCGGGACGGCTCGAGGGAGGGGGGAGTCGCGATCTCGAGCCGCCCCGCTGAAGTTCCCGCCAAGGTGGACCCGGTGACGAGGGGGATGCCAACGGGGCCGGCGGGCGCCGCGACTCGGCAGGGGGGAGACGAGTCGCGGTGATCACCCGCGACGGGCCGGGGAGTGCGTGGAATCCGGCCGCGCGGGACGTAGTCAACCTGTCAGATCTCCACCTGTAATCACAAGACTACCGGTTACTCCGTTCGAGTGAAATCCAAAAACGGGAATAACGGAGTGCAGCCTGTTTACCGGTGATTCAGACTTGTTGACACTCCGTCTTCTGGACGAGTGAAGGTGTTACTCGGGGGTAACGCACTCTCCGTAGAACATCTTCGAACTGATTCGGTCAAGTGGGCCTGTTCGCGCGCCTTTCGCCTGCTCTGGCAGGCTGAACGGCATGGCTGAGCTTGGGACCTTGGTGCTGCTCCGGCACGGACAGAGCACGTGGAACGCCGAAAACCTGTTCACCGGCTGGGTGGACGTGCCGCTCTCGGAACAGGGCGAACAGGAAGCACGCAAGGGCGGGCAGCTGCTCGCCGAGTCCGGTCTGCTGCCGGACGTCGTGCACACGTCGCTGATGCGCCGCGCGATCTCGACCGCCAACCTGGCGCTCGACGCCGCCGACCGGCACTGGATCCCGGTGAAGCGCGACTGGCGCCTCAACGAGCGGCACTATGGCGCGCTGCAGGGCAAGAACAAGAAGCAGACGCTGGACGAGTTCGGCGAGGAGCAGTTCATGCTCTGGCGCCGCTCGTACGACACCCCGCCGCCCCCGATCGACCCGGCCGACGAGTTCAGCCAGGTGGGCGACCCCCGCTACGCCGACCTCGGCGACGCCGCCCCGCTGACCGAATGCCTCAAGGACGTCGTCGCGCGGCTGCTGCCGTACTGGGAGTCCGAGATCGTGCCGGATCTGCGTGCGGGCAAGACCGTCCTGGTCGCCGCGCACGGCAACTCGCTGCGTGCGTTGGTGAAGCACCTCGACGGCATCTCCGACGACGCCATCGCCGGGCTCAACATCCCGACCGGCATCCCGCTGCGCTACGACCTGACCGACGACCTCAAGCCGGTCACCGCCGGTGGGACCTACCTGGACCCGGAAGCCGCGAAGGACGCCGCTGCCGCCGTCGCGAACCAGGGCCGCTAGCTTTCCGGTCCCGAAGTGTCATGAGGGGTCCCCATAGGACCAAATAAAGGAGGGGGGCCCGCCAAGACCACCCGGGGGGGGGGGGCCACCCCCCAAAGAACGACAAGAACGACACGCGGGAGGTGCACGG